>CAYYNF010000016.1:18733-20168 GCA_964472695.1 uncultured Flavobacteriaceae bacterium | reverse complement strand
ATTCTAAAAGTAGATCATAAATTCGAATACTCTTATGAGCTACCGTACGAGAAAAACCACCGTATAGGACAGGAAGTATTCGCGGTAGGTACCCCTGGTAATATTGAACTTGGACAAACTATAAGCAAAGGAATTGTATCTGGATTTAGAACTAATGACGAGCTAAGCTATATTCAAACAGATGCTAGTATTAATGCAGGTAATAGTGGAGGAGCACTTATCGATACTAAAGGTAATATTATCGGTATTGTAAATGCTAAATTGCTTGGGCTTGGAGTTGAAGGTCTAGCATTTGCTATTCCAGCAGAAAGCATAAGAGATGTCTTAAAAATCAAATAAATAAAGTAATCAACTAAGATAATATTTCATAAAATCCCGATTTCTAAAATTAGAAATCGGGATTTTTTTGGTTTTAAAATGACGGGGTTTCCTTAAATTTGAATAGTGTTCACAAAGCTTTTTTAACCCAAAAACCACCCAAACATGGATTTTCCATATATCAAACAGATCAAAGTAAACGACTGCTACGCACACCAAGATTTTAAGGTCTTTGAAACGCCTGCAGAAAGTTTTAAGCATATTATTTTTACAGGAAGAAATGGTTCTGGGAAAACGACGGTTTTGGATAATATTGAGTACTTGATTAGTGTTTGTCGAAATGATGGTAAAAAAATCGATTCACTAATTAAACAAAGAGAAAAGTGGTTAAAAAGAGAAGACCCTTTTACTAAAAAACAACAACCTAGACATAAGAAAGAACTAGAATCACTAACTAAGTTAGAACTCGATTTCTTTTCATCAGAAACCTATCATACATACCTTTTTAACCAACAAGAAAACTACCTCTTCACCTATTGCAAATACAACCGTAAATCTCAGTTTAGCATAGTAAATACCGTTACTAAAGACGACAACATTGTCAATAAAAAAGATAGTGATCGAGAGGGCTTTTCAAGTCAATTAAAACAGTACTTAGTCAACAAAAAAGTACAAGAAGCTTTTGATCTATTAAACAACAAAAAAGACAGTGTACACGGTGCTTTCTTCGAAAAACTGACCACTATTTTCAAGCGTATTTTTAAAGAAAAAGGGCTGTATTTGGAATTTGTACAAGAGGAATTCGAATTCTATATCCACCTAAACGCAAAGCAGAAAGTTACACTTAACCAATTGCCTGCGGGATTTTCGGCATTGATTAGCATTCTTATGGACTTACTAGTACGTGTAGATGTGATTCGCAAAGCGAAAAAAGATTTCAGTTTTGATCCGCCTGGTATTGTCCTCATCGATGAACCCGAAACGCATTTACACCTCGAAATTCAGTACGAAGTATTGCCTTTGCTTACCGAGCTGTTTCCAAAACTTCAGTTTATCGTAGCTACCCACTCGCCTGCGGTAATTTCAAGCCTAGAGAATGCCCATATTTTTGATATTT
>CAYYNF010000016.1:0-18633 GCA_964472695.1 uncultured Flavobacteriaceae bacterium | reverse complement strand
ATTGAAATGCAAGCACGAAAAGCCTAAGTCTATGATTAATATTAGCCGTAGCTCGAAAGCACCGTCATCTTTAGAAACCCAAGCTATTCAGGATTTTATTGATGCATTTATTTTGCATAAAGAAGATCCTGATACAAATCCATTACCTAATAAGAAACCTTCTTATAGAACTGCTGAGCTACTTGACGCTTTGGGGCGTGACTTTTATAGTAAATGCTACCTAACCGAACAAAAATTTGCGAATGCTTACGTGATGGATGTAGAACATTTTATTCCAAAAAATGAACAACCCGAACTCCGTTACGACTGGAACAATCTCTTTCCTGCTGAGCACAGAGCCAATATGGTAAAACCTCGTAAAAATCCCGTAGGAGGCTACCTCAATCCCTGTGACCCTAATGATGATGTAGAAAATCAGATTATATACGGACTTATTCCAGACGAATATGGTATTAGTGTACCTACTTTTGATGCTATAGATGATACTTGCCTGAAGACAAAAAATACCTGTAAACTTTTGAATAAAATTCATAACGGAGATACTCCCTATAGTACTAAAAGCAGTGAAGAATTACGCTTTGCAATTAATGCAAAATACGCACGAATGCAGCAACTCATTATAGACTTTACCTT
Source organism: uncultured Flavobacteriaceae bacterium (assembly GCA_964472695.1). Taxonomy (GTDB): domain Bacteria; phylum Bacteroidota; class Bacteroidia; order Flavobacteriales; family Flavobacteriaceae; genus Aquimarina. The sequence continues at coordinate 18,000 of CAYYNF010000016.1, read as the reverse complement.
GCTAAATCCAAAAGAACACCCTAACCTTAGAAGTGTTATCATAAAACGCAACGAAATCAAATTACATTTGTCTAGAAAATCCTCTTTCAGCATGCTAATACGATCGATGTCCTCTGTAAGGAACTTACTTCAGGAGTTTCCAAATGAATTTGAATTAGACTGATATTATAAAAATATACCTACTAGTACGAATGTTTACACTCATGCTAGTAGGTACTTTTTTAAATTTATATGAAATTTCACTTATAAATTGTGAAGAAAGAATAAGATAAAACTAGAACCCAAACCTCATCGATGGAGTAAGGTGATTATTTCTACGAGATGCTATCCTTTTTATGTTTCCTTTTAAACTTTCTAATTCTTGTTTTAACGGTAATCTAGCTTTAGATATAGCTAAATCACAACACAGATCAGCCATAGATAACATAGTTGCACTATTATTAGGTACAGTACGACCATGAATATTACGCCCCACTTCTGTTAATACCGAAAAAGCATTACCCGTAGGGTCTTTCTTTGGAATTTGTCCTCTCCACAACTCTTCTGGAGGGAAATTAGATATAAGACCTAATACTCTATCAATAGACGTCATTAACTTAGGTTCACTTCTAAATTCTTCTATTAGAGGTCGAATATATTTCTTGAGTACTTTATTATTGAACTCTAGAACAGATCTAGCCTCCCTATGACCTGATTCCCTTCCTTGTGATGATGCTCTAGATCTAGCCGTAGCTGTTAATCCCGCTAAATCATCATCTTGTAATGTTCTTCCTTCATACCTATCTGCAGTTGCAGATATAAGCGAATAATCCAATTTGTCATTTATATCTCTAGGCATAATACTTTTTTTTATTAATAAAGTTCAAATATAACAAAAATAGGTAGTTAGACTATTCTTATAGCATCAAACTTAAAGGGTATAAATCTATTTTCCGAAGCAACTTACTCCTAAGATGGTTTTGGTGCATTCCTTTTCACCTCTCTCCTCCCTTCCACTTCAGGAACGACAGGTGTATTAGGATTACGCCTCTGTCCACGGTCTTCTGGAAAAGCCTGAACTTCACTAAATGCTACATATTCTCCTTCTGCTTCAATAACTATATCCACCTCTGGTGCTGTTGGTAATGAAGGGTCGTATGTTAGGTCCTCAAAGTGACCTTCAGAATTATCAAATACTGGTGCTGTTGGCTCTGCAATAGCATAAGCAATGGGCAAACAAGATGAATCTAGTTCAGGAGTATAACCTCCACCACTACCTCCTCCACTCATTGCAGCTCCTTGTTGCGTATATACATCTGATACGAGATCATCTATCTCAAAAATAGACGATCCATTTTTTCGGAGCTCCATATTAAGATCTCTCAATTCAGATTCTATACCCAAAGATTCTATTTCCTGAATAACCTTTATGTAATCTTTATAGAAACGTTCTACTTGATTATTTGATATTTCTAAACGGTCTTCCAAAGTCATCATCTCAGAACTATCAGGAGAAGGGTCTGTAATCATACTCAGACGTAAGTTATCGATGTTCTGCTTATCTAGAAGTTGCTGTCTTTTTGCCTGTAGTAATTTTCGGGTAACACTCTCACACGATCTTTTTAGTCTTAAAAAAGTCGCAAACTGTTGTTTATATGTTTGTCTAAGATCTTCTAATTTTGGAATTCTAGTTCTTTTACCAAATAAATGTCCTAACCATCCTTCTGCACTTTGTTCTAGATTTTTAATTGAAGTACCTTGTAGTATAAACTGTAAGTTCTCGTCAGTTATACGCTGTATATGATATTCCGAAGAAGGTTCCTCTGCTTCAACTTTTGAAGATGATACTTGTTGATTGGTTTTTCCTGCAGTTCTTAGTCTATCTTGTCTCTTAGATATTTCTTTTCGTAATTCGGATAAAGCATCCTTCAGTGGAGACTTCACTTTATCCTCTACGAAATAACAAAAACTCTTAAGTTTCTCTAAATAATCATATAAATATAAACCTCCCTCTGGCATATTACCCTCAATTATAGCTTTTGTGTCATCATCTAAAGAAGCATAAAGGATACTCGATGTTTTTACATAATCTTGTAAATCACCCCCATTTAGCTCTTTAAAAAACAGCGATCTGTTAGAATATTTCATGATACCCTCTACATTCTCAATCGCTTTCATCAGATTACTATTGGGGTCTAAATATGATTTTAAATGACAAGTGAAATTATCAAATATTTTCTTATTATTAGCTAACTCCATTTCTAATGACTTTCGCAGATTAACTGACAAGTCTCTTAGTTTTTTTAGTTTCTCTTTAAAACGTCTAGAACTTACAGTATTTCTTTCATCTAATAAATTCAATACAACTTCAACGATCCTCGATCGGTAGTATCTACGAATAAAAATATCCGAAGGACTATACCCAGGAAAGGAACGGTCATATTTTTGACATACCTGAGAAGGAATCTCCCATAGCATTATATCACTATCTAGTTTCCTGTTCTTACTCCATATATCTTCTCTAGAATTTCTCATGAAATTTTCTATTTCAGTGATAACTTTCTGTAACTCTTCGTTATCAGGAAAATATTCTTTTAAGGGTGCTATAAATTTTCTGAATACGAAATCATTATGTGCACGACGTCTTTCCTCTACGCTTCTCATAATACTGTTTTTTATGACACGAATGTAAAAAAAATTAGTACACAACATCTCGAAGAAACAACATAAAACACTGTATTACAAACTAAAACACAATTCAATAACGATCACTAAACTGTTTTAAAGAAATAAAAACTTAGCTAATACCAATTGAAAGATATTATCTGTCGTATAAATAAATAGCTCGTAGATCTATTCATTCTTAGATTGCGTTAAAAAATAAAGCGTGGCTACGGCCACGCTTTATTTTTACCTTATTCTAGCGAGAAATCAGTCCGTATTAGGCTAACAAGTTCTCTTATCTTGTCATAAAATGCCTACTCGCTCTATTTCTCTCACGCTGTGCCTGTGTTATTACTTCAGGTATTTCAGTAATAGCAGATGTCCTATTCATTGGGCTCTCTACTAGAGCTACTAAAGAACGTTGAGTCCTATCAAATCCTAGATCTTCACCCTCTACGATGCCGAATGCCTGTGCTACTGGTATTGAAGGATCATATGCCATCTGAACTTCAAGAACACCTTCCACTTGTACTGTTGGCATCGAAGAATCATATGCTACCTGAGCCTCCAGAATACCTTCCACCGGTGCTGTTGGAACTGCATAAGCAACAGGTAAAGAAGATTCATCTAATTCAAAGCTGTAACCGCCGCTACCTCCTCCACTCATTGCTACACCTTGTCGGGTATATGAATCTGATTCCAAATTTTGTATTTCAGAAACAGATAATCCACGTCTTTGCAACTCTATACTAAGCTCTCTCAAATTAGCCTCTATATCCAAAGATTCTACTTCAGTAATAATCGATGTATATTCTTTATACAAATCTTCTATCTTCTTGTTTGCTTCCTCTAAAGCAGCTTCTAAAATTCTGAGAGTATCCTCTGTAGAAAGCCCCGTAGTTATACTTAAACGTAAGTCCTCAAGCTGTTGCTTTATTCCACATTGCTCTCTTTTTGCCTGTAATAAACCCTGAGAGATTCTTTCTGAGTCTCTTTGTAATCTCTGAAAAGTTGCTAACTGTTGTTTATACGCTTTCTCTAAATTATTGCCTAATCTTTGAGATTTAACCTTAGATCTTCCTCCTAATAATCGCCCTAATATTCCTTCTGAATTTCGAGTCGTTTTTTCAATAGAAGCAGAAGTACCATCCAATATAACTTGTAATGTCTGTTCTGATATACGTTCTATAGTATAATCTAAAGAGGATTCATGAGTTTCAACTTTTGGGAGTAACACTTGTTCTTCTTTTACTTGAGGTGTCTTTAACTCCTCTTGCTTCTTTAATACTTGTTTTCGTAATGCAGATAATTTCACCTTCATTGGAGATGGCAATACAGTAGTACCAGATAGCATATATATTGTTTCATCACAAAAATGCTTAAGTCTCTCTAAACTATCATAAAATTTTAAGCCATTATTAGGCATATTACTATTAACTACAGCCTGTGTTGCCTCATCTAATGGCGGAACATAGTTTCTCATAATATGATTAATGTCATCATGAGAGATATCTGCCACTAAACTTCTTTCAAATAACTTTTTGGGAGAAAGATCCATCAATTGCTCCACATCTACAATCGCTTTCATTAGATCATCTCCAGTATCTAGAGATGCCTTTACATTCTTAGTATAAGAATTTAATATGCTTCTACTTGTAGTATTAATTAACTTTGCATGTATTAGTTCTCGTAGTTTCCCTGATGATTTTCGTAGTTTTTTCAGTGCTTTTGCAAGCTTACTTCCAGAATTTAATACTTCTTTATTTTTCAAAACAAAGTCACACAAAAACTCAAGAGATATCAATGTACGATATTCTCTATCAAACGACGACGAGTCTGGATTATGCCTTACAATATTATCATACATTTGCCAATTTTCCGAAGATCCTACTCGCCTAATATCTCTCGGTAGGTTTAGTTCCCTATACCACGTGTATTGGTCTTGACCTTCTATAACCTTACCTACTTCCTTGATAGCTTCTACAAAATCACCATAAGCACTAAAACCTTCGTATTTATCAAAAATGTTAATATCTTCTACAAATTCATCAATGGCTTTATAAAGGATTCTATTACAATATGAACGAAGTTGTGGTTCCGAGTAGTGTCTCATAATATTATTGTTTATTCATTTTTTTTGACACAAAAATAGCAAAAAGAATCTCATTTTAAATTGAAAACAACAAGGAAACACCCACTAAGCACCTCACTTACATTAAATTATATTTTTTAAAATGTTAGACTATTTAATATTTCCCAGATCACTTTAACTCCGATTGATATTTTTGAACATAAAAATCTAGAAATATTACACTTACATATTAAACACCCATTTAAAAACAGCATATCTTACTAACCTACTCTAGGTCTAGAACTCTTTTTCTTTCGTCGCTCTTTGGGAGTTTTCAACTGCATTTGTACCCTTTCTATTCTTGCTCGTAACCTGTTAAGTTGCTTATTAAATGTTAGAGTCCCTTCATTCCTAGCTAAAAAACAAAAGACTCTGGCATTTTCTAGATAATCATAGGCACGTGAACCACCTAAATTGATATTCTTCTGAATTATCGCTTGCATATTCTCATCTAATGAATCCGTGGTTTTTGCACAACTATCAATAGTCCTACACATCGTATCTAGTACTATTTCTCTACACCATAAAGATGCATAAGGCATTGTAGTAAAGAGATCTGTAATTTCTTCAATAATTTGATTGAGTGTAGGATCATGTCCAAGATGTGAACTTAAAGGAGAAATAAATTGATTAAATATATCATTATTTACCCCTGTAAATCCTTCTGGGAATTGATTATTCAATTCTAATGGTGAAGGATATTTCTGAGGATCAGTAGAATTTAATATAACATCGTAAATATCCCCCCCGAAAGACCCTTGTAACATGATACGATTATGCTGCTTTAAATCGAAAAGTATTTCAATAACTTGATATAACTCCAGTTCTGTAATTCCTCTTCGTTCAAATTCTTTAAAATCAATCTCAATATGATCCGGATGCTCTGGATTAATTTGTTTATAAAGCTCTTGTTGCTCTCTTAACAGTTCGTTTAAGATGTCATTTCTACGAGCAAAATAATTTTCTTCGGGACCAATATAGAGTCTACAAGCACTTGGAGAACGTTCTAAATAAATCGGTGTTCCATTAATATTTCGATATTCTTTAGATGGTTCTAAAGGCATATTGTGATGATCTATTGTAGTGCGTACAAAAGGATTATTAGAGGTATTAGTATTCAAACGACTATCTGACGATATAACTCTACCTAACCTTGGTACAGAAAATATACTTGAATAAACCGCCTCATCTACATTCTTTGTATGAATAACTCCAGACGCTCTTGAGGTACTTGATTCTAATATTTTTAGAGCAGATTGTGCATTACGATAACAAGAGACTAATAAAAGATCTCCACCAGCTAATCTAACATTAGGTTCCCCTGAATAGATATAGGGAGACATCGGAGAACCATGAACATCTAACATTCGTAATTCACCTGACTGTACTGATCGATCTCTAAACTGAGGAACTCCCATCCTCAGGATTTGGTTATGAGTTATATTACCAAATCCTGCTAGATCGGTATACATTATCTGACTATGTCCGTTCTGTTCTAAGGTGTCTATAATCTCTTTTGGAACAAGCTTACTTAAAACACACTCCTTGAAGTCATCGATAGATAACTCCCTTAAAAGGGTTCCTCTATCAAATAAACTCTGCATAGAGAGACGACTGTTTACCTTTTGATTAAGTCTTGATTCACTTTGAGAAATATGCATTTCCATTAACCTATTAAACCTTTTTTCGATACGCACACGTAGTCGCTGATCTTCAAACTGAATACTTTTAAAATGAAAACCAGATAAAGAAGAATACTCTAAATCGTAAATCAGTCGTGTAAATTGAGATAAAAATAGAGATCGATCATTGGGGTCTTTGATATCATCTATTAGAAAAGATGAAATAGAACCCTCTAAGGGAGTGTCTGTAATACTTAACAATGAATCCAACTGCTGTAGAAATCTTTTAGACATTATTATTGATTTTAGAGATGAAATCTCAAATTTAACTATTATAATAACACCCAAACTATCAACATATTACGTTATTACTATAAAAACAAACTGAAGAACTACAAATAAACTGAATTACAACACATTACAAAAAAACATAAAAAACTCACTACACGTAAAAATGTAGAATAGATCAACCTAAGAATTTAAGATTCAATTATCGATTGATGAATAACCTAAACTTTAAAGCCTAATAAGTATTTCTTGCCTATTTTTTATATATTATCTTTGTAAGTATGTTATAGTAAAATAACCTATAGCAATTCAACTAGGAAAAAGGACTATGAAGCACATTCGAAATTTTTGCATTATTGCACATATTGATCACGGTAAAAGCACATTAGCTGACCGTTTATTAGATGAAACTCAAACGGTTACAAAGCGTGAAGCTCAAGCACAATTACTTGATAATATGGATTTGGAGCGTGAACGTGGAATTACGATTAAGAGTCATGCCATACAAATGGAATATGTCTATGAAGGTCAAGAATATATACTTAACCTGATCGATACTCCGGGACACGTAGATTTCTCTTATGAAGTATCGCGTTCTATTGCTGCATGTGAAGGAGCATTACTAGTAGTTGATGCGGCACAGAGTATTCAAGCACAAACTATTTCAAATCTTTACTTGGCCTTAGAATGTGACTTAGAAATCATTCCTGTACTAAATAAAGTTGACTTACCTAGTGCTAACCCTGAGGAAGTAACCGATGATATTGTTGATTTATTAGGCTGTGATGCCTCAGAGGTTATTCCTGCTAGTGCCAAAACAGGTATCGGAATTACAGATATTCTTGAAGCAATTATTAAGCGTGTGCCTGCTCCTAAAGGAGATCCTAATGCTCCCTTAAGAGCACTAATTTTTGACTCAGTGTATAACCCTTTCCGAGGAGTTGAAACCTACTTTAGAGTAATGGATGGGAGCATCAAAAAAGGTCAAAAAATCAAATTTATAGCCACCGATGGAGAGCATCATGCTGATGAAATTGGTACATTAAAACTAGAACAAGTCGTTAAGAAAGAAGTAAAAACAGGTGATGTAGGCTACTTAATCACAGGTATTAAAGATGCTCGTGAGGTAAAAGTAGGAGATACAATTACTGATTTTGCAAATCCTACCACTACAGTAATTGGCGGATTTGAGGATGTAAAACCAATGGTATTTGCAGGAATATACCCTGTAGATACAGAAGACTATGAAGACCTTCGTTCATCAATGGAAAAACTACAATTGAACGACGCTTCACTAGTATTTCAGCCAGAAAGTTCAGCGGCATTAGGTTTTGGTTTCCGTTGTGGATTCTTAGGAATGCTACACCTTGAAATTATCCAAGAACGTTTAGAACGTGAGTTTAACATGACGGTAATCACTACAGTACCTAACGTATCTTACCATGCCTTTACCAATAAAAATCCTGATGAGATCATATTGGTAAATAACCCTTCTGACTTACCTGATCCATCAAAAATGAACCGTGTTGAGGAACCTTACATAAAAGCGAATATCATCACTAAATCAGATTTTGTAGGACCTGTAATGTCTTTATGTATAGAGAAACGAGGTGAGATTACTAATCAATCCTACCTAACAACAGAGCGTGTAGAACTCACTTTCGACATGCCATTAGCTGAAATTGTATTCGATTTCTATGATAGACTAAAAACAGTGTCTAAAGGTTATGCTTCTTTTGATTATTCCCCTATTGGATTACGTCCATCTAAGCTTGTAAAAGTAGATGTCCTCCTAAACGGACAAACAGTAGATGCATTATCAGCACTACTGCATCAAGACAATGCTTATGACATTGGTAAGAAAATGTGTGAAAAGCTAAAAGAATTGATTCCACGTCAACAATTCGACATCCCTATTCAAGCGGCTATTGGTGCAAAAATTATTGCCCGAGAAACTGTAAAGGCTCTAAGAAAGGATGTTACTGCAAAATGTTATGGAGGAGATATTTCACGTAAACGTAAACTTCTTGAAAAACAGAAAAAAGGTAAGAAACGTATGCGTCAGGTAGGTAATGTAGAAATTCCTCAGGAAGCGTTTATGGCTGTACTTAAGCTAAACGACTAGATGCATTGATTACATATATACAAAATAGCCTCTTTTCTTATAAAGAAAAGAGGCTATTTTTATGCAATTACTTAGTAAAACCTAACTAAGATTGTATTTCGAATTCTTCCATGAACTTAGTAGTATAATTACCTGATACATAACCAGGATTATCCATTAATTGTCTATGGAAAGGAATTGTTGTTTTGATACCTTCAATTACAAACTCATCAAGAGCTCTTTTCATCTTATTGATAGCTTCTTCTCTAGTTTGTGCTGTTGTAATTAATTTTGCAATCATCGAGTCATAATTTGGTGGAATTATATACCCCGAATATACATGAGTATCTATACGTACTCCATGTCCTCCTGGAGGGTGGAAATTAACTATTTTACCTGGAGAAGGTCTGAAATCATGGAATGGATCTTCGGCATTGATACGACATTCGATAGAGTGTAACTCTGGAAAATAATTTTTGCCTGATACTGGTACACCTGCTGCTACAGCAATTTGCTCTCTAATTAGATCATAGTTTACCACTTCCTCTGTTATAGGGTGTTCTACCTGAATTCGTGTATTCATTTCCATGAAGTAGAAATTCCTATGCTTATCTACTAAGAATTCTACAGTACCAGCCCCTTCATATTTGATAAACTCTGCAGCTTTTACAGCAGCATCTCCCATAGCTTTACGCAACTCGTCAGTCATAAAAGGAGAAGGCGTTTCTTCAGTAAGTTTCTGATGCCTTCTTTGAACAGAACAATCTCTTTCAGACAAGTGACAAGCTCTTCCTCTACTATCACCGATAATCTGTATCTCAATATGTCTTGGTTCTTCGATAAGTTTTTCCATGTACATACCATCATTACCAAAAGCTGCTTTAGCCTCTTGACGAGCACTTTCCCAAGCTTTTAGTAAATCTTCTTCAGACCACACAGCACGCATTCCTTTACCACCTCCACCGGCGGTAGCTTTTAACATTACTGGATACCCTACTTCTTGAGCCAATTTTTCACAAGCCTCGAAATCTTCTATGATTCCTTCAGAACCTGGAACCGTAGGTACACCTGCCGCTTTCATGGTTGACTTTGCCGTAGCTTTATCTCCCATTTTATTAATCATATCAGCACTTGCCCCAATGAACTTTATATCATGCTCTTCACATATTTTAGAGAAGTTTGCATTTTCTGATAGAAATCCATAACCAGGATGAATAGCGTCAGCATTCGTAATTTCTGCTGCTGCAATGATATTAGAAATTTTCAAATAAGATTCATGGCTTGGTGCAGGACCAATACATACTGCTTCATCAGCAAAACGCACATGCAAGCTATCTGCATCGGCTGTAGAATAGACGGCAACTGTTTTGATTCCCATCTCCTTACAAGTCCTAATGACACGTAGTGCAATTTCACCACGATTCGCAATTAGTATTTTTTTGAACATAATTTCTGTATTGAAGTATTAAACTAAAAATAAATAAAGAGGTAAAACTCTGTGTTTATACTCCTAAACTTAAGAAGGATCAACAAGGAATAAAGGCTGATCGAACTCTACTGGAGAAGAATCATCTACAAGAACCTTTACAATTTTACCTGATACCTCACTTTCTATTTCGTTAAAAAGTTTCATAGCCTCAATAACACACAACACATCTCCATTAGCGATCGTGTTACCCACTTCAACAAAGTTAGCTTTATCTGGTGCAGGTTTTCTGTAAAATGTACCTATAATTGGTGATTTCACAGTGATATATTTAGGATTATCTTCTTCTTTTACCGGTGCTACAGGAGTAGCCACTGGTGCTGACTCTGTTGGTAACGGCTGTGCTACAGACGCCTGAGCAATAGGTGCTGCCACAGAAGGCACTTGTTGTATAATCGTTGTTTCTGCTTTAGTTTCGTTACCTGTTTTGATGGTAATTTCAACATCCTTACCCATTTTTAATTGCACTTCGCTAGCTCCAGATTTAGCAACGAATTTTATTAAATTTTGAATGTCTTTTAAATCCATATCAATGACTATTATTTTTTATGTATTTATGAATTATATGCCCATTTGATATAAGAAGATCCCCAAGTGAAACCTCCTCCAAATGCTGCAAAAATAATATTATCTCCTTTTTTAAATGTCTTCTCGAAATCGTTAAGTACTAGAGGTATAGTTGCTGAAGTTGTATTTCCATACTTTTCAATATTTACCAATACTTTACTAGGATCATCTAATCCCATTCTTTCGGCAGTGGCATCTATGATTCGTTTATTAGCCTGATGTGCTATAAGCCAATCAACCTGATCCACTTTTAACTGATTTCTTTCAACTATTTGCTTACATGCATCAGACATACTAGAAACAGCATATTTAAAAACTGTTCTTCCATCCTGTCTAATGTAATGTTGCTTATTTGCTATTGTTTCAGGAGTTGCAGGATTTAAAGACCCTCCTGCCTCTATACGAAGAAAATCACGACCTACCCCATCACTTCTTAAGTATTCATCCTGAAAACCTAAACCTTCCTCATTAGGCTCTAATAAAGCTGCTCCTGCACCATCTCCAAAAATAATACAGGTTGTACGATCTGAGTAGTCAATAATTGAAGACATCTTATCAGCTCCAATAATCAATATTTTTTTATAACGCCCTGATTCAATATATGCTGATGCTGTAGACATAGCATACAAGAAACTAGAACAAGCTGCATTAAGATCATAACCGAAGGCATTTTTTGCCCCTATTTCAGTAGCTACAAAAGCTGCAGTTGCAGCAATATACATATCAGGAGTTGCAGTACCCACAATAACCATATCAATCTCTTCTGGATTGATATTTTTCTTTGCAATAAGGTCTTCTGCAGCCTTTATTGCCATATATGAAGTAGCCTTTTCAGGATCTTTTAAAATCCTTCGTTCTTTAATACCTGTACGTGAACTAATCCATTCATCGTTAGTATCTACACAAGTTGCTAGCTCCTCGTTTGTAAGTCTGTAGTCTGGCACGTAGCCACCAACAGCAGTTATGGCTGCGGTTATTTTTTTCATACCAAAAATATTATCTAATTCTAATACTATCTATGAAACAAAGAATCTCACATACAGTTCCTTTTCACTGTTTTATTAAATACCAAAACATTGCTTAATAAGCATAAGTCAGTATCTTGAGTTCACAATAAAAGAGTACTGGGTATATGTATACAATTCTCTAATTCGTAGCTTGTACCATAACCTTCAAAAGAAACAATAGTTTTTAAAGGTTATCCTTGCAAAGTAAGTTGATTTTACCTGAAAATCAAAAAAAACGCTCAAATTTGAGCGTTTTTTAATATAATACTATGCATACTTATATATTTCTAGCAAGAATATATCTCAACAAAATTAGAATCTACTACTAAAGTTTATGAGATTATTTCTGTTAATTAGAAATAAAGTAAGTTTATTCTTCAATAGTTTCTGTATTATCGATCAAAACATTACCTCTATAGTAAAGCTTTCCTTCATACCAGTGAGCTCTGTGATATAAATGAGCTTCTCCTGTAGTTGCATCAATACCGATTTGTGGAGCTTTAGCTTTGTAATGAGTTCTTCTCTTGTCTCTCCTTGTCTTTGAAATTTTTCTTTTAGGATGTGCCATAACTTAATTATCTTTTAGTAGATTCTTTAATTTATTCCAACGAGGATCGATCTCCTCTTCATTATTTTCACTTTCTTCTTCAGTGCCTGTGTTCTCTAAATAATCTAAAATATCAGATTTTAGAGTTCCATCTTCAACACCTGGATGCACTCTCTTTCGAGGTACAGCCAAAACAATACATTCATAAATATATTGAGCTATATTAATCTCATATTCTCCATGAGGGAGATATAAGATTTCTTCATTTTCATCATTGAAAGCATCTCCGAACTTGACTACAAGTTCAATTTTATTTTCAATATCTAAGTTGAAAGGTTCCGTAGTTAAATCACAATTAACATTTACAAAACCTTCAATTTTAAAAGTAAATTCGAAGAATGTACTTTTCTTATGAAGAGTTGCCAATACATCTACTTTCGTATCATTAAACTCATCAAAATCAAACAATGCTAAAAATGCATTATCAATTTCATATTCAAACTCATGAGTACCTTCTCTGAGACCAACAAAAGGTATAATATAATCTTTAAATGGTTTCATAACTTTCAGATCTTGAATAGTAATTTAATTTTTCAAATAGAAACTAAATCGAATGCAAATATACAATTTTTTTAAACAATCAATTTTATAGGAAAGATTTTTTACTATTTTAATTGCCTTTTTAAGGGATTTGAGGTTAATTTTAAGTGTAATACTCTGTTTCTATAGAGATTAATCGCTTCATATACCGCTTGACGAAATGAATTATGGTTAGCCTTACCCTTTCCAGCAATATCGAAAGCAGTTCCATGATCCGGAGAAGTACGTATATGTGATAAGCCTGCTGTAAAGTTCACCCCTTGTCCGAAAGATAAAGTTTTGAACGGAATAAGTCCTTGATCATGATAACTTGCCAAAACAGCATCAAAACTTTTATAAGTATCTGAACCAAAAAAACTATCTGCAGGATAAGGACCGAAAACTAACTTACCTGATTCCCTAATTTTATCCAGGGTTGGTCGTAATAAAACATCATCTTCAGAGCCAATTACTCCATTATCTCCAACATGAGGGTTAATACCTAATACCGCAATTTTAGGTCTGGTTATAGCATAATCCTGAATCAAAGATTGATGAATTGTTTCCACTTTCTGCGTAATCAGTTCTGGCGTCAGGTGGTTCACTACATCCGCTAAAGGAACATGATCTGTCAATAACCCCACCTTAAGACCTTCAGACACCATAAACATAAGACTCTCTCCCTCAAATTGTTGACTTAAGTAATCTGTATGTCCTGGAAAATTAAACTCGTCAGACTGAACATTTTCTTTATGTATTGGAGCTGTAACCAACACATCTGTTTGGTTTTCTTTTAGAGACTTTATAGCAGCTTCCAAAGATTTTATAGCATACCCCCCTATCTCTTTATTCTGTTGTCCCAATTTCACAGTCACACTCTCGTCCCATACATCAATGACATTAAGTTTATCTTCGGCAAGCTGCTCTAAACTTTTAGCAGGATGTATTTGAGTTTTAGACCTTAGGGTTTTCCTATAATATGACAATAACCTATAATTAGCAAAAACGACAGGAGTGCAAAAATCAAACATACGTTGATCTTCAAATGTTTTAAGAATTATCTCTGGACCTATACCATTAAGATCCCCTATGGATATGGCTACTCGGATGCGTTTATCGTACATTTTTTTGATATTTTTTTATAAATAAGTACACTCACAAATGCTTAGATTTGTACTTATATATTGCATTGGAATGTAAGTATTGCTTACCTAAAAAACAATGATATTTATATATTCAACAAATTTATTAAAATAATAATATTATGTTTACAGGTATTATAGAAACCTTTGGGGAAATCATCCAATTGGAAAGTCATCATGACAACCTAAATATATATGTAAAATCTTCAATTACAGAAGAACTTAAAATAGATCAAAGTATTGCCCACAATGGTGTATGCCTTACCGTAGTAAGTATAAAAGATGACATATACTGTGTAACAGCCATTAAAGAAACCCTTAATAAAACAAATATAGGAGACCTCAAAAAGGGTGATATCGTAAATCTTGAAAGAGGTATGCTATTAGGTGCACGTCTTGACGGACACATTGTACAGGGGCATGTAGACCAAACAGCAGTTTGTATAAATATAAGTGAAACAGAAGGTAGCTGGAGATTTACTTTTAAATACGATCCTAGTATTGGCAATGTAACTATTGAAAAAGGCTCAATTACAGTAAACGGAGTAAGTCTCACTGTTGTGGACTCTTGTAAGGATGAATTTTCGGTAGCAATTATCCCTTACACATACGAACATACAAACTTTAAAAACTTCAAAATAGGAAGTATTGTCAACTTAGAATTTGATGTGATAGGTAAATATGTCGCACGTATCACAGAACTGAATAAGTAATCCCAATTAAAAAAGGAAGCGTAACCATTGTAGTTACGCTTCCTTTTCTATACATGTGTCTTGTACTGAAATAATGATATATCCAAAATCATTATTTATGAATAATATAATGCTACATCTTTAAGAAAGACTTTGTTACAGTAACACCATTAGTCTTTTCTAGAAGTAGAAAATACCTACCCTTTGGAAACTCACTAATATCTATACTATCCATTAGATTTTCCTCTATATAGGACACCTCTACTCCAATCATATTTATAATACGAACACCTACGATATCATTATCTATTGCCTCATTACGAATATTAAGATACGTAGTAGCAGGAATAGGATATAAACTTATAGTATCTTCATCATTAGATCCATCTGCACCTAAAATCTTTCTACTATTAGCTATCGAAGATTGAAACTGTGTACCTGATGCATGCCCCATCACCTGCACTTCTGCTAGTGATAACGTACCTCTTCCTTCAATTTGAACTTTCACATAACGCCCTACTGCATTCAAGTTGAATTCCTTACTATTATCGAAAGTAGCATCCTGATGTATATAACCTACTTGCTGATTTTTACTATTATACACATAAATACTAAAATTCTTTAAACGATCACCACAACACCCTACTCTATTAAAAAGCTTAACACTGTTTATTTGATAATCATTACCTAAGTCTACTCTCCACCAAGGTTTATCACTGTTATAGGTATGTGTTACTGATCCTTTATAATAATAACCATCTGTATTTCCATCTACAGCCCTACTAGGAATACCTCCAAAACGAGTACTAGATTGTGTTGCCAATTTACCTACAGCCAAATTGATTTCTTGAGGATTTTCAGGAATAGTTGGTGTTCCTGAACTTTCACCTAACACCTGTACTTCTGCTAGTGATAATGTTCCTCTTCCTTCAATTTGAACTTTTACATAACGTCCTACTACATCAAAATTGAAATTCTTACTATTTTGAAAAGTAGCATCTTGGTGTATATATCCTACCTGCTGATTTCTACTATTATACACATAAATACTAAAGTTATTCAGACGACCAGTACAACAATCAACTCTATTAAAAAGCTTAACACTATTTATAGTACGATCAGCACCTAAATCTACTTTCCACCAAGGCTTATTACTGTTAAGAGTGTGTGTTACTGATCTATTACCATAACGACCATCTGTATTACCATCCACAGCTCTACGAGCATCCCCTCCGAAACTAGTACTAGACTGAGTAACTACTTTGTTTAAAGCTAAATTACTTATTACGATAGGTTGTGACTCTTCTTTACGGATAAGGTCATACATATTTACAGTAGAATTTTCGTACCCAACAAAATAAGCACCCTCAGGTCTCGTATACTTAGTATAATTTGCACCTGCCTTTAACTTAGCATTCACCTTTTTCATAACGACCATTTCATCAGGAGAAATGTATCCGTTAGTGTTTGTAGTTGAAAAAGTTAAACCTGCACCAGCGTCGGTGATCTTCTTCACAAATCGATATGCTATATGCTCATCAAAAACCAATTTTGCTGTTTGTGATGACCAGTTTCTACGAATTGGGAAAAAGGCATGCGAAACTGACTTTCTTCCATCTGGTTGCACCACATAAGGTATATGTTGCATTGCAGGAACACATAATTCATCATAAGCAAACGAATTGACAGGTACGTTTCTAACTCCCATAACATGTCCTGCATAGTAATCACCATATGGTTCGTTTGCACTAAATTTAATTACTGAATACGGTTCAGTTTTTCTAGCCATATAAGAATCTACTCCATTATGTCCTACCATAATATTTTGATCTTTATCATCTTTAAAATACTGTGTTTCACCACCTCCATTATAAGCGATTTTCACATTAGGAATAACTGAACGTATAAATGCATCGAATGATTTATGAAAAAAACCTGGCTTTGTTCTATCTCGCTCTGGTAATAATGTAAACGTATCAAACCATATCCCATCTATTTTTCCATTTAATCGCTCAAAATACCCTTTAAGTAAGTTTCTATAAGCTAGACCCTCATTTCCATTATACTCTTTGTTATAGAAATTTCTCCAAGCATCTGCTATATCTGAACGCCCTCTTAAATCAGCATGACTAGGACCGGCAGCACTTATATATACGATCACTTTCTTACCTGCATTACGCAATACATCGATCACATTAAATAAAATCTTTTCATTCTCTTTTGTAGGTACCATATCAGGGTGAATACCTGCAACATCTACATATTTGTTATCCCTTAACAAAAATAAATGTCCGTGTGCATTAGAGGATAAGTTGATAATGACATGATCAACCTCTGAGAGATTATTTACAAGGTCTTTAGCTCCTGCAACATAGTCTGTTTGTCCAGCAGCCATAACATCATTTAACTTATACCCCCCAAACATTCTAAGGCGAACCCCCCACGAACCCGACATCCAATTACTGTTTATGGTATTCGATATATCCTCGGATAACTGTTTATCGACTTCTAATGAAGCATCTATACAGCTATTAGAAGACGTTTTAGCCAAAGCCCCCAAACTTATAAAAGAGGATAATAAAGCACATTGTAGCACCCTTTGCTTGTTACTAGACAATGATATGCCTGTTAAATTTTTAAGTGTAGTAATTATGTTTCCCATATATATTATTTTTTGTTAAAACCCTAAAAGATAAAGAGCTATATTTAATCGACAATATACCTAATATATAAACAAAACTTATTACCAAAAATACATTTCAGTAAAAAACACTTTAAAATCAGTAAAAAATAAAAAACCCAAGGTTAAAAGAGTACTAAATAACGACTAAACACACTACTTAAAAGACATCCATGTTCTCGTTTACAAAGATTATAATGAAAATACCAGATGAAGATGTTTCATAACATGAAACGAATAAAAGTTATAGAGATAATACCAATTGAAAAATATTATGACGCATATAAATCGTTTCTTTTTAAAAATTAGCCCCTATAAGTTCCCTATTAGAACATCTAGCTGTTATACTCAAAGTATTCACCTACCAAAACAAATCTCGATCAATTAAATCACTAATTTCTTCTAAGGAAAGTGAAGCGTATTTGCTTTCTAGATGTGCACGTATTTTTACAACATTCGCCAACGACAAACCTGAAATACTGCTGATTAATTCATCATCTAAACCATTACGT
>CAYYNF010000015.1:0-20422 GCA_964472695.1 uncultured Flavobacteriaceae bacterium | reverse complement strand
TAAAAGTGAGTTCTATTTATATTAAAACGCTATACCAAAGAGTAAATAAGATATAGCGTTTTAATATGAGTTTTCTAATAGGAGTAGTTATAGCATAGATAGCTGTAATTTCAATTCGTGTTACATCCAGTTAGACCATGGAATTCTTGATAGTATTGCTATTAAAGATAA
The DNA here is from genome assembly GCA_964472695.1 of uncultured Flavobacteriaceae bacterium. Lineage (GTDB taxonomy): Bacteria > Bacteroidota > Bacteroidia > Flavobacteriales > Flavobacteriaceae > Aquimarina. The sequence continues at coordinate 20,251 of CAYYNF010000015.1, read as the reverse complement.
ACTGTAGAAAATTGCTAATACCTTAAACTTAGGTGCAGATACACGTTTCTTTTTGTGTTTAGAATACCCTATAGTTAGCAGTGCTATCGCAATGATCATTACTGTTGGGTGTTCTACATGATATAATCTCAATTCTGGATTTTTCATGATATCTTTTATGGGGATATCGCTAAACCAAAGAATTTTTCCAGATAAAAAGTATAATGGTAAAGCTATTAAAAACTGAGTATGTGTAACGATTAGTGCTATTAACGAAATACGAAAGTCTTTAGGTTCGTATTCTCGTTTTGAGATAGTACCATAAATAGCATTTAAGGTAGCCAGTATAACGATTAAAAGTACCAAATAGGCCCAGTAAGAATGAATAGTTTTAAAGACAATTTCCATATATAAATTTAATTCAAATAATGTTTTAATAGATTTGTAGTTGAGGTATCATGTTCTCCAATTTCTATGGCATTAATTTCTGAGAGTATATTACCAGCTAGTTGTTTCCCTAGCTCTACTCCCCATTGGTCATAGCTATAAATATTCCACACAATCCCTTGTACAAATATACGGTGTTCGTACATAGCGATTAAACTTCCTAGGCTTTTTGGCGTAAGTTTATCAATTAGTAGGGTAGTTGTTGGTTTATTTCCTTCAAAGACTTTGAAAGGTGCTATGTTTTCAATTTCATGATCTGGTAGCCCCTTGCTTTTTAGTTCTTTTATAACTACTTCCTTCGTTTTACCATTCATTAGAGCTTCAGTTTGTGCAAAAAAGTTTGCCATTAGCTTGTCATGGTGGCTTTTATCATTGAATAGCGGTTTCTTAAATCCGATGAATTCACTAGGAATAAGTTTAGTCCCTTGGTGAATTAGTTGAAAAAAAGCATGTTGAGAATTTGTTCCAGGTTCCCCCCAGATAATAGTCCCTGTTTGGTAGTCAATAGTGTTACCATTACGATCAAGTCCTTTACCATTACTTTCCATAATACCTTGTTGGAGATAGGCAGGTAGTCGGTGTAGGTATTGATTATACGGTATAATAGCTTCGGATTCTACTTTAAAAAAGTTATTATACCATATGCTTAGTAAACCAAGTAGCACAGGTATGTTCTCCTCGAAAGGTGTTTCTTCAAAATGCTTATCCATTTCGTGAGCTCCTGTTAGTAAGGCTTCAAAATGTTCATATCCTAAAGCCAGTGAGATCGATAGTCCTACTGCACTCCACAAAGAAAATCGGCCTCCTACCCAATCCCATAAAGGAAAGATGTTATCTTCATCAATTCCAAACTCTACTACTTTGTCTATATTACTCGATACAGCGACAAAATGTTTGCTTACTTCATTAATAGGAGCATTTTCGCTAAACCAATTTCTAGCTGTCATTGCATTTGAAAGTGTTTCCTGAGTACCAAAACTTTTTGATACTACAATGAAGAGAGTAGTTTCTGGATTGAGTTTCTTTAAGGTTTGATGAACGTGGTCACCGTCTACATTCGAAATATAGTGTAGATCTAGTTTGTTTCTATAATATGCTAAAGATTCAGTAACCATCACAGGGCCCAAGTCTGATCCTCCTATCCCAATGTTTACTATGGTGTCAATAGGTTTGTTGGAATAGCCTTTATGTGCTCCAGAAATTACTTTTTCAGAAAAGGCTTTGATCTTTGCTTTTACAGCTTCTATTTCATTACTATAGTCTTTACCACCAATAACTGTCTTTTCAGAACTGGGTCTGCGAAGTGCTACGTGCTGTACGGCACGTTTTTCGGTTGCATTGATAGTAGAACCATTGAAGTATGCACTTATTGCTTTTTCGAGCCCCACTTCTTTTGCCAATTCAATAAGAAGTTCCTTAGTGGTGGTGTTTATCCTATTTTTTGAATAATCTACCAAAAAATCGTTCCAAGAAATACTTAGATTATCTACTCTATTCGGGGCAAGAAAGAGTTCGCTCATTGATTGATCACTAATTCTATTAAAGTGATGCTGTAATTTCTTCCACGCTATTGTCTGCGTTGGATTTACTGACGGTAAGGCTTTCGTCATGATTTGAAGTATTAGTTTTTAGGTTTTGATAAGGGATTTTATCTATTTCAGTTTTTATACTGATAATATCATTTAAGTATTCACTTTTATATTTTTCGGCAATATTTTTAGCATGTGGCATTTTGTGTCTAAACGGGTCTATTTGTCTTCCGTTGTACCAGAAACGATAACATACATGTGGTCCCGTTGCTAGTCCTGTACTTCCTACACGTCCAATTACTTGCCCTTGTTTTACTTGTTGCCCTCTACGCACCAATATTTTGGACATATGTAAGTACTGTGTACTATAGGTTCTATTATGCTTAATTTTTACATAATTTCCATTTCCTCTAGTGTACCCAGCTTTTATGACAGTACCGTTAGCTGTAGACCATATAGGTGTTCCGTGCGGAGCTGCATAGTCAGTGCCCTTATGTGATTTCCAGCGTTTTTGAACAGGATGAAATCTCCTCCTAGAGAAGCGAGAGGATATACGACTAAAGTTCAGAGGTGCTTTTAAGAAAAAGCTCTGTAATGACTTTCCATTTTCATCAAAATAAGAAATTTCTTTTTGATTGGGAACTTCATGTTCAAAAGCATAGTAGGGTTGATCCATATGCTCGAATAGAGCAGCTTCTATATTTTTTATACCTACGAAAGTGCCATCTTCAAGGTACTCTTCGTTAAAAATTACTTTGAAACGATCACCCTTCTGAATTCTAAAGAAATCAATACTCCATTGATATATTTTTGATAATTGATGTGTTAGTGCAGGAGATGCATGTTGCTCTTCGATACTCTGTGAGAGAGATGAATTGATGATACCACTTAGATAGCGTCTTCTACTTAATACTTTCTTCTTTTTATTTTCTGCGTAGATACTATCACCGTCATTAATATGTATTACGCTATATTGTGTTTTACTTTTTTCATAAATAAAGGCATCTATAAAGTCAGATGAATCTTTACATTTTAGTATAGTATAAGGTTTACCTACGTTTATTCGTTTTACGTTGAAACTATCTTTTACCTTCTCGGCGATTTGGTATACGTTACTGCGGTCAATTCCATTACTATTGAGAATCCAACCAAAGCTATCCCCATTTTCTATAGTGTCTTGAATAACTTCATAGTCATTATATACATAGTCAAATTCAGAAATAACTTTTTCTGGTTTTTCAGAAGTGTCTTCTTTTTCTAAAGTGTTTTCAGGTGTTTTTTTGTGAAAGTTACAACTGATCAACATTGATATCGCTATGAAGGATGCAATAAAGTGTTTCACGTGTTTTATTTTATAATATTAAGCATTGATTAATTCCATTATCCAGTCGTGCGCCCAGTTTGTACGCTCTTCTTTTGTCCAAAGGAACGGAAAAAAGCTTATACGTTGGTAACTCGGAGGTAGAAAATTCTTCCAATTTGTCCCTCCAGTTGCCGATACGTGTTTTCCTTTTTTGGTACTAAGGTGTTTATGAGCCGCTTTAAGGTGAGAAAGTGACCATTCAACATTTACTAATTTATCGAATCTTTTTAGGACATCAATAAGTTTAGGATTTTGTTGTTCTTCTTTACTTAATTTTTTGTAGCAAAAGTACAAGCTATTACCATACATACTTTGAGAAAGTTCTTTCAGTTGTTTAGTATAGCGTTCTTCAAATTGTATTAGGGTCAATGTTTTTGCTCCTGTAGATAAATTGGTCGCCCCTCGTTTCCAGTATAAACTCTCGTAGGTGTCTTCTACAGGACTTTTAGAACTGAATTTATTTCTTCTATCTATAGATAGTATGTTACAGAGGGGAGTAGCATAAATTTCGATCATACGAAACTGTACTGACTGAAATCCACTAGCAGGAATTAGTGACATGCGATACTGCATAAATTGTTCTTTATCCATCCCGTAAACCATAATATCAAATGAATCGATTAGGGTTTCGAAGTAACGATTAATACGTGTGATTCTTTTTATAAAGTTATCAACGGTTAAGTTTTTACTCTCAGTGATCTGTTTTAGTTCATGAATGATTAATTTGAAATATAGTTCAGATATTTGATGGTAAGTAATGAAGATCTCTTCATCTGCGAAATTAGTCTTAGGTTGTTGTAAACTAAGTAATGTATCCAGATGAATATAGTCCCAGTATGTAAGGAATTTACTATGTAGTAAACCATCTAGATAGGCTCCTAAGTTTTCTCCTGAGCTGTTAAATTTCTTTTTCAGTAACTTAATTTTTTCTGCAATTTCGGGTTCTAAACTTGAATTCATATACTTATTTAATCAATAATGGGTACTTTAAACCTCTGTATCTATTTAACTGAGCTGTGAGACTTCCTACCATAAGTTCAGCTCCTATTTTAACAGGTATCTTATTGTCATCATTACTAACCCAAACGGTTAAGCTTTCTTGCTCTTTGAAAACACGATCAGCCATTACGAGTGGTCTAAACTTTAAACAATTCACTATGCCAAATTTTGTTTTTACATCTTCACTACCTAAGTAACGTAACTTAAAATTGTAGTTCTGATTATCGAAAAACAAGTATAGTTGTGTCTCATCACCTATTTTTAAGGAGTCAACATCAAGGTGGCTTCTGAGATAGTAAAATGCAGATACCATATCTTGAACTTGGTTTTCAGTTACAAAAATACTCGTTTTCTTGTGCTTATGGTCAATAACTTCCGCTTTATTCGCATTTTGATCAAAATTTATTTCAATATTCTTTGTGTGTCCACCCTCATCGATATCTCGAATAAATTTCTCAGGTAACATCGTTTCTTTATTTATATAGGTTTCATAGCGATCCTTTATTTTAAAGAAAAAACCTAATAACCGTGATGATTTCCCTTTGCCTATTATGTGATAAACTTTGTGCTTATTGAGTTTTTCTTCTTTAATCTCTAATGAGGCAGTACTGGTGTTAAAGCTCATGTATTTTACTTTGAACTCTAAAAATTCATTATTTTGGAAACATTGTTCTGATGATTGAGCATATGTAGAAAGTGAGATACTTATTTGAGTTATAAGGATTAGTAAATATTTCATGTTAAGGGATTTAATCTATATACAATTACGATTAAATCAATAAGTATTCCAAATTTTATAATACGGATTTTGAAATACAAAATTAAGAGCTTCACTCTTATAATATTATGTGTTTAATATTGTGTAATTTATAAGGAAATATTTTAAAAACTAGAGATGGAAAGGTGTTTGTCTCAGTATTTGTGTGAGGGGATAATAGAATACAAAAAAAGGCATGAATGAAATACCCATGCCTGTAATAAAGATAATATTTTGATTGGTATTATACTCTAGGGGTTTTAGTTTTGCTCTTATCTTGAGCTTGTGTATTGGACTTAGTACGCTCTTCTTTGATTTCTGCAACAAGTTGCTTAACCTTTGCCGAGAAAGACCAAGGAAGTCTATCACTTTGAAATTCTTTAAGTAGCTCTCTAGTAAGCTCCGTTTTCGCTTTCGCTACAGCTACTTCCTTCGCTTCCATGCTTGTTGTAGTTGCCATAGCAACTCTAGTTAGTTTATGTGTGTAGTTGGTATTTATAGCTAGTCCGTATATTTCTGATGATTCTATCTTTTTTATCTCATCTTCTGATAAAGTACCTATCTCATTCTTTATAGCTTGTATGAATTCAGGAGTTATCATATCTCTTGTTCTTTGAGAGATAATGTTACCATTGGTAACGTTACAAGCATGAGTCGTACTACCGATATAAAAATCGACACTATTTAGTAATTCCTCAAATTTTGTGTCTACAGATCTAGTAGCACTTGCCTCTGTTAGGGCATCGAAACTTTGCGTTGGCATAAATATTTTTTTTGTAAATCTAGCATCAAATATCGGAATGATAAAATGTAAACAGGATAATATTTAAGTTATCGTTTTCGAATAATGTTTTATTAAGTGTTTCATTAGGCTTGTTTTATAGTAGATAGAAGAATACAATTTTCTAATGCTGATTCAGCATAGAAGTCTAATTATTTTTTACATTTTGCTAGAATAGAACCTCATATTTTCAAGGCTCTGGGTGAGTTTCTTATTTCGCTATTATTTTACGTTTAGTTATTTAGTTTAGGTCTTTTCTGTAATATGAAATGATCCAATTGGTATGAGGTCTGTATAGAGTTAATTCATTGCAAATCAATGTTTTTAAAGTAATCTATGATCTTTTGTGCTTTAGAAGGTCCTATAATTTCGCTGAGTTCATTTTTTGTAGCTTTTTTTATACGTGCTGTTGAGCGAAATACTTTTAGTAATTCTAGTGTGGTCTTTTCACCGATGCCTTTAATGTTACTTAATTCTGTATTTATGGCATTTTTGCTACGTTGATCTCTATGGAATGTAATTCCAAATCGGTGTGCTTCGTTTCGCATATGTTGTATGACCTTTAGACTCTCTGATTTTTTGTCTAAATATAAGGGGTAGCTATCACCAGGATAGTAAATCTCTTCGAGTCGTTTAGCAATTCCAACGATACTGACTTTTCCACGAATACCTAAACGCTCTAATGCTTTAAGTCCTGAAGATAGTTGCCCTTTTCCTCCATCGACTATAATTAACTGAGGTAATGATACATCTTCTTCTATAAGACGTTTATAACGACGATATACGACTTCTTCCATAGAAGCAAAATCGTCTGGACCATCTACCGTTTTAATATTAAATTTTCGATAGTCTTTCTTACTCGGTTTTGCATTTTTGAACACAACACAGGCTGCCACAGGGTTTGTTCCTTGTATATTCGAGTTGTCGAAGCATTCCATGTGTACTGGTAAATGTGGGAGGCGTAGGTCTTTTTGAATTTGTAGTAATATTCTTTGACGGTGTTTTTCTGGATCTATTATTTTTATTTGTTTGAAACGTTCTTGACGTGCATATTTAGCATTTCGCAAGGAGAGGTCTAGTAGTATTTTTTTGTCACCAAGTTTTGGTATAGTAACTTTGAGGTCTTCAGAAAGTGTGACAGGGTAAGGTAATATGATTTCTTTAGATAAAGATTTGAATCGTGTACGTAGTTCTTGTATACTAAATTCGAGAATTTCAGTGTCTTTTTCTACAAGTTTCTTTTTGATTTCGGTAGTATGTGAGCTAATGATAGCTCCATGTGCAACTTGTAAAAAGTTGACATAGGCATAACTATCATCACTTTCGATATTGAAAATATCGATGTTATTAAGATGTGTACTTACCACAACTGATTTCTTTTGGTAATTTTCAAGAGAATCAATTTTTAGTTTTATCTGATGGGCTTTCTCAAATTCCATATTCTCAGAATATTGGTTCATTTCAGAGGTGAAATTTCTTATAACTTCTCTGAAGTCACCACGTAAAATATTCCGAATTCCCTTAATATATGTATTGTAGGTCTCATGGGACTCTTCACCCTCGCAAGCACCCTTACAGTTCTTTAGATGGTATTCAAGGCATACTTTGTATTTGTTTTGTGCTATACGAGGAGCAGAAAGATCTAGGCTACAAGTGCGTAGAGGGTATAGATCACGAATAAGTTCTAGTAGTACACTGAGTTGTTTCTTATTCGTGTAGGGACCAAAATATTCAGAGCCATCTTTGATAACATGTCGTGTAAAGAAGACTCTCGGAAAGGCTTCCTTTTTAATGCAAATCCAAGGGTAGGTCTTGTCGTCTTTTAGAAGAATGTTATAGCGTGGTTGATGCTTTTTGATAAGCGTATTTTCAAGTAATAAAGCATCTGATTCCGTATTTACTACAATATGTTTAATGCTTACGATTTTCTTTACAAGCACTTTTAATTTTCCTGTGGTTTGTTCTCTATTGAAATAAGAAGATACACGTCGCTTCAGGTTTTTAGCCTTTCCAATATATATGATCACGCCTTCTTTATCAAAATACTGATATACCCCAGGTGTTGAGGGGAGCGTTTTTACCTGTAATTCTAATGCTGATAGTTTTTCCATACGAAACTCAAATATAGAACTTCTTATTTCGATCTGTAACTCTTTAGTTTTTTATTGGGATATATGAGAAACTTCTATTTGTAAATGTAACTTTATTTCCCAAGAATATGATCTTGATTTCTTTCTTGTAGTGTGATACTTGAGATTCAGCGATTATTATCACGATATTTTTATGATAAGTATATTTTTAGTAAATTATATTGCCTTATACATGAGTTTAGACTGTACTCGAAAACTAACTACCATTGAAAATAATTGCTTCAAAATATTCGCTTATAGCTACTAGTGTTGTCTTTTTTTTGACTACGCTTTTTACTACGGCACAAACGACTTATAATTTTGCTTCTATCGGAGCTAGTGATTCAGGGCAGACCGGTTATAAAACCGTTAGTAATATTCCTGGGGTAGAAGTTTCTAATAATATGGATCATGATAGTACAGAAATATATGTTTCTGGAGGAGGAGCAACTACAGAGGTAATTAGTATACGTGCAGATAACATAATTACAGCTAGTTTTGATTTTTTAGATATGAATATCTATTCTTTCATTACAAGTACTTATGATGCAGGTAGTAAAATAGAGTTGTTCGGAACGTCGGGTCAGCTTTTACGTGAAGCTGCTTTAGATAGTGATACTTCTTTAAGTAGTAATGGAACAACTTCAATAGCTAGTTTTTTTGACAATTATGATAGTAGCCCTCTTAGTGATGTGCAAGAGATTCGTCTTACTATTATTACCTCATCGGGAAGTACACCTGAATATTTTATAATAACTTCATTGACCCTCGATAACCTTACTCCACCAGTAGTAAATACTCCTCCTATAGCTAGTAATGTAAGTGTAACGGGAACTACAGTTTATGGAAACACTCTTACCGCAACATATGATTATAGTGATGTAGAAAGTGATATAGAGTTGGGAACTACTTACCAGTGGTATAGTGCAGACAATGTAACAGGGACAATTAATAATACTCCAATTATAGGGGCGACTAATCTATCCTTAATTATTTCAGGAGATCTCATAGGAAAGTATATTAGTTTTGAGGTTATTCCTCGTGATACTGAAGGTGGTATTGGAGGAGCTATACAAACTCCTTATGAAGGTGTGGTAGTTCCGAAATCTTTGACGGTTTCAGGAGTTACTGCAAATGATAAGGTATATGATAAAACGAATATTGCTACTGTAACAGGTACTGGGATATTGTCAGGAGTTATTAATGGTGACGACGTAAGTTTATCAGGAAGTCCTACTTTTTATTTTGATGACGATCAAGTAGGTAATAATAGGATAGTTAATGTAACAGGATATACGCTTTCGGGATCAAATATGGCAAATTATCAAATTATACCTTTACAGCTTACGGCGGATATTGCTCCACGAGTTATTAATGTAGCACATTCTATTAATAGTACTACTAAAGTTTATGATGCAACCACTGTTGTGACGGATATAGGTCTTCCTCAAATTACAGGAATTATACCCACAGACATTGTGAATTTAGATGGTGTGGTAACTGCCAATACTGTCGATACTGATGTGGAAAATGATAAGCAGGTTACATTCTCAGGATATACTCTTTCGGGAACTGATGCATCAAATTACATTTTATCATATTCTCCTGGAATTATAAGTATTGTTCCTTTGGATTTAGAAATTACGGGACTCGTTGCCGAAGATAAAATTTATGATGCAACTACTGATGCAATTGTATCAGGTACTCCAAGTTTAGTCGGGGTTTTAGGTGCTGACGAAGTTGTGATTGAAGGAGATCCTACAGCAGTTTTTGCACAGGATCAGGTGGGAGATACAATTACTGTATCGATAACAGGTTATCATCTTTCAGGGGCTCAGGAAATGAATTATAGCCTAGAGTTACCTCATAATCTTTCAGCTAATATTACTGCTAAGGAGGTGACTTTTAATGGGGATTTTATAGATGCGAAAATTTATGATGCTACGGATAGTATTGAAATGAATAACGCTCCTCAATTGATTGGAGTAGAGAATGGAGATTTTGTGTTTTTAAGTAGTATGACGACTTTCCGACTAGGGGATGTTAATGTGGGAAATAATCAGCCTGTTATTATCAGTAATGCTACTTTAAATGGTGTTGATAGTACAAATTATACGCTTCGTATTCCTTCATTAACTTCTCAGGTATTACCTTCTCCGTTAATCATAGTAGGAATTACTGCTGAAAATAAGACTTATGATACTTCTTTAGAAGCTACAGTAGTAGGAACTCCAACGCTTTATGGTGTTTTAGCGGATGATGATGTCGTTTTATCAAGTTTACCTTCCTATAGCTTTATTACCTCAGAAGTAGGAGTAGGTAAGCCTGTGCGTTATTCAACAGATATACTATCGGGTGATGCTATTAGTAATTATTATTTGTCACATAATGAAATGCTTAAGGCAAGTATTTATCCTATTGAACTGTCTCTTTCAGGAGTGCAGGCATTGACAAAAATTTATGATGGTACTACAAATGTAGAATTCACAGGACAGCCATTCCTTGAGGGAGTATTAGAAGGGGATAGTGTTCAGGTGTCTGGATTAGATACCGCTTCATTTCAAGATAATGTAGTGGCTGAAGGTAAGATGGTCACCTTTTCAAATCTAGGGATTATAGGAGCGGATGCCACCAATTACTATCTTGGAGATACTACACTTACTGGGCAAATTACTCCTAAGCCTGTAACTATAAAAGGGGTGAGGTTTAGAAACAAAATTTATGATGAAACGACTGATGTTGATGTAATAGGGGAGTTGTCGCTCAGTGGTGTTTTGGAACAAGACGTAGTTGATGTTTTAGGAGTGCCTACGTATGTTTTTAGTACTGAAATGCCAGGTGTTAATATACCTATTATCGTGGAAGGGTTAAGTCTTTCAGGAACTGACGCTACGAATTACCAACTAGATACTTCAGATTTATCTGCTACGATTTTCGAAAGTTTTAACACAGAAAAAGTGAGTATATATCCTAATCCTGTTAACGATGAATTGAAGTTATCAAGTGATCGGTTCTTAGATAAAGTAGAGCTTTTCGATATAGAAGGGAAGTTGCTTTTGACTTCACCAACTGTTCCTATCTCTTTAAAGCATCTACCAAAAGGTAGTTACATATTAAAGTTATATTTCTCAGGGAGTAATACCAATACTATAAAGTTGTTAAAGCTTTAGTTTTCTTTAGGAAATACTTTTTTATTAAATACGATTAGTATTGCTACGGCAGTGCTAATTGCAGAATCAGCAATATTAAAAACAGGGTCAAAAAAGCTGAAGTAACTACCTCCTACGAAGGGAATCCATGTAGGTAAAACCCCATCTATAAGAGGGAAATAGAGCATATCGACTACTTTGCCATAAAATATGCCAGCATAGCCATTGGCATCAGGTAGAAAATGAGCGATCTTACCGTTACTATCACTAAAGTAAATACCATAGAATATAGAATCTAAAATGTTTCCTAGTGCTCCTGAGAATATCAGAGATATACATACAATGAGTAGGTTGGGTTCTTTTTTTCGAATACTATCCCAAAGCCAATAGCCGATACCGCTAATAGCCACAATACGGAATATACTTAAAATAAGTTTGCCGTATTCTCCTGGAATCTTTTTACCCCATGCCATCCCTTCATTTTCTACAAAGTGAATTTTAAACCAACTAAATACTTCGACAGATTCCCCGAGCATGAAGTGGGTTTTGATATATATTTTAGATACCTGATCAATAATAAGAATAAGTATTATTATGAATATGGATTTTTTGATTGTCATAAAAAAGGCAATTAGCTTACCAAATATAAAAAATAACTATGTACTCTTATCAGATAATATGTTTTATAAATAGTAGATTTTTTATCTGTTAAAAGAGTATATGTTTTCAGGGGAGATACACATATGCATAACTTGGTCATGATCTGTAGTAGTTATATGCTCTTCAGGAGGGAAAAGTGATAGCCCTATAACTTTCTCAGGTTTCGATTTTTGGATGAAACGATCATAAAAGCCCTTTCCGTAGCCTACGCGATTTCCCTGTTTATCATAAGCAAGAAGAGGTACAAATACAACTTGAATTTTTTCATCAGCGATTTCAATACCATTCTCAGGTTCGGGAATGCCATATTCATTAATAACAAGTTTGGTCTGATCGGTAAGCAGAAAGTGTTGTAAGGTATTATCATCAAAGTTACTTTTTGAAACAATAATATGCTTATCCTTACCTTGTAAAATATGTAGTAAGTATGCTGTATCGATTTCTTTTTGTGCTGATATTGGCAAAAAAATATGATAATATTCATAATTCCATATTTCATCAACTTGTAATAGTTGATTCGCAATTGCCAAACTACAGTCCTCGATCTCGTTTTCGGTATAGTGTTTTCTGAGTTCTTTATATTTATTACGCAAAGCTCCTTTTTCCATATCTTAATTCAATTAACCCTAAAGGGTTTTATCTATTTTTTACCACCTTTTTTACCTATACCCATCGCTTTTTTCATAATATCCATCATAGCACCTCCAATGTTTCCTGTCATCATTTTAGCCATAGTTTTTATACGTTCACGAATTTGCTTACCAACACCTGAGGTTTCTATAGGTTTAATCGCTACACCAGCATCAACCATTGCTGTAGCAAAATCAGACACCTTAAATATACAAAATATCAACAGTGCTTTAATCGGAATCAAAAACATACCAGCTACCATTGACTGTGTTTGGGCACCATTTACAACATCTATACCAACCATAACTTTACACATTACTATAAGGCAAGGAACCCATAGCAATATCATAACGTAGCTATATAGCCATTTTTTAAGTACAGTTTCGTTACCTGGTACAACGGATAATATAAGTGCTAAGAATCCCATACAGAACATAATAGCATTTTGGGCTAATTGTTTCAATAGCATATAGCCAATACAACATTTTGCACAGAAACTTAAAAAAGCATCGATAACAGCTAAAGCATAGATAATTGTATAACTTGTTGCAAATGTATCACTCATGTTGTTTTGCTCGATGTCTGAGAAAACGGTTTCCATATTATTGACCACAGTCAGAAATTTAGCAGCTCCTCCCGAATAGCTTTTAGTGAAGGTTTCAGTTGTTGTGAGCCCACCTGTTATGTCGGTAGTTACATTCGTATAGGTTGATTGTTCTATTACGACACTGTCTAACATAATATCCTGTATAAAAATGACAGGGTAATGTACTAATAGAGATAGGAGGTCTTCATAATAGCGTATTCCAATTATCGTTAGTATTGGGCGTATAAACATCTTAGGGTCAATGGCGTCTTTACTAATCCAAGCACTTATAATTTTGTAAGTGATCACAATAACTCCTACTGCAGCGGCTAGTAATTCAAGTCCTGGGGTTACATAATTCAAAAATTCAAATAATAAGCCTTGTTCGGCAGCTGCTATACCTCCCACGTCACTAGTTGTGGTATTGTCACTATCAACTACGGCACCGGTATTGGTTACTGTTTGTACCATATCAACAACTGTAGTGACATAAACATCACCTAAGGTATTATTAGGCTGTTGGCCAAATACACCCACACGATATTTTATAAGTGCCTCAAGAATACTATTTCCGGGTGTTGATGCTCCCATAAGTGTTGCTATTCGCATAAGTGTTATTATTTAGTAGTTAGTAATATAGGTTAGTGAAAAAATTGAACATTAAAATATCTTGGTCTTATTTCTAAATTCATTTATACTCTTCTAAAGGGAGTAGCGAAACTTATTTTGTGAAATCATTTCAGATCTTCCAGTAATGCAAGTTATAGATGAAAATCTGTAGTTTTTAAATCATACAATCTCATTAATCAATTTATTTTTTTCCTTTTCCTTTTCCTTTTCCTTTTCCTTTTCCCATTCTATTCTTCATTGCTTTACCGGCATTTTCCATGGCTTTCCCACTTTTATCCATTAAGAATTTGCGTACATCACTTCCTAGACCTGTTTCACTAGCTACTTTAATCCCTGGAGCATTATCTACAAGAATTTCACAATATTCAGGTACTTTGAATATGGTAAACACCAGTACAGCCTTTATAGCTATAGAAAATACAGCATATCCATTACTGAGTCTTACGGTCACTACAGGCATGGCTATAATACAGGCTCTTATTATATCGGTAAGAGGTCTCCAAAGTAGTACTGCAAGAAACCCTTGATACCACTTAACCAGTACTTTGTCATTTCCAGGGACTATTGACAATACTAGTGCTAGTGGTCCAATACAAAAGAAAATAGCCTTCTGAACCGCTTGTTTAAATAGGACGTAAGCAAATGCACACATAGCGATTAGTACTATTAGTAAGTGTATAAGAGCGAATATGATTACCATTAGAAGTTCCAGAATTCCATCACCATTGTAGCCTGTATGGTAGTATGTCAACTTACTCATTGCGGTACCATAGCTGCTTTCAAACTGTGTTAGACCGTCTAAAAAGACATTGTCGAGTAGTTGACTAGGAGTGAGTAGTGTTATAAATAGAAGTTCTCGATAAAATAAAATACAGATGACCAAGAGCGTGGGGCGTATCACTATTATGGGATCTAGCTTCTCTGTTGTTAGCCATGTTTTTATGATTTTGGAAGTGATATTAATACAGGCAACTACAGTAGCCAACATAGCATAATATAAAAGCACACCATCGAGGTAAACATCTAATACACCATCACTACTTGATGTACCAAAAAGTTCACCAGAATAGTCATCGACGTAATCACGTAAATGACTCTGAGTAGGTGGGTTGGGCATGATGCTAAAATCAGTTAATACACTATTTAAATTTGCTCCCATAATATTTCTAGATTTTGAAAATTATTATACCTGAGTTTTTTTGAAGATTCTCTGTATTAATCATTTTCGTGTCAAAATTAAATCTAATGTTAATTAGCGTTCTACATCATCTCTGTCGTCTCTGTCATCTCTATCACTTCTACCGTCACTATCATAACTATCGTAACCATCGAAATCATCAAAATCATCAAAATCTCTTTCCCTTTCTCTCTCTCTTTCTCTTTCCTCACCATTTGATTCAGCCGCCCTTCTATCTCTTTCACGGCGAGGGTTACTGTAGTAGTCTCCTCCATCACTGTTATCATCACTATCCCTGTTGCTTCTATCATCACTACTTTCCCTTCTAGATCTACTAGAGTTGTTCGCACTACGATCTCTTTCGTTTAGATCGCGTTCATCACTAGCCATTCTACGTCTTTTGTCCTTTTCCTCATCGCGTCTTTCTTTCCTTTCTTTTTCTCTTTCTTTTATCTTTTCCTTCTTTCTTTCCTTACGTTTTTCACTACGTTTATTATATGCGCTATATAGGTTTTGTCTGAAATCCCTACCAAGTCCAAATTCTTCAGTTGCTTTCGAAGGACCAGGTTGTGCCACAAGTATTGCAGAGTACTCACTTACTTTTAAGATAGCGAAAACCAGTACAATTTGAATGGCAAAGGTAAAGAGTAGATCTGCTCCGCCTAGGTTGGTTTGTACAGCACCTACGGCACATATGATGGTACGTATGATTCCGGTTATGGGAGTCCATAATAATACCCCTAAGTACCCCTGATACCATTTGTTAAGTACTGCTTCGTTACTTGGTATCAAAGAAAAAGCAAGAGCTAAAGGTCCCAAACAATAATATATAGTACTTTGTATTACTTGTTTAAATTGGATATAACATGCAATACAGTAAGCGATAAAAGAGAGTAGCATCGATAGAATTTCAAAAAACCAAGTTGCTACTACCAATAAAGATGTGGCTCCTCCATCACGGTGGTTCATCACGTTATTGAAGGTACTTTCTGTATCCTGTCTTCCTGCATCCACAATAGCTTGTACAATACCAACCGGAAACCTGAGTGCTATATCGACCATGTTTTGGTAAAATAGGATACACAGTATAATTACTAGCGGCCGTACTAGAGAGGTAACATCCAATCTTTCCTCTCCTAGCCATGATTTTATAATTTTTGATGTAATTACAATCATAGCGATCACACCAGCTAGTGCAGCGGTGTTAAATTTTGTAGCATCAATATATATGTCAAGTATACCGAAAGCACCGGTACTGGAATTTCCCATTAGGGCTTCATCTACATCTTCAAGATAATCATCTATATTCATAGTTTTAGTACTATATCTTTTAAGTTATTACGTTGTACTCTTTTAATTTTATTTACCACCACTACCGAACATACCCGCAAGATCTTTCCAGAATTTACCTCCTAGAGAATATTCGTCGGCACCTTTTATATCACTACCTTTTGTAACTAACATTCCTGCATATATGTGTATTTTAAACATCGCAAACAGGATTACCAGCTTTGCAGCTAAAAGGAATATGATATCAAGATCACTGACTCTCATAGCAGGTAGAACAGATGAGATCATTCGGATAATAGTCATTATAGGTACCCATAGAAGTACGGATAAGTATTGGAAAAACCATTTCTCAAGTGTTTTTTCATTACCAGGTAATAGTGCCAGTACCAGTATAAAAGGTGCCATAGAACCATAGATTAGTTCTAGGATCATTTGTTTAACTTCTAAATATGCCATTACGCATACCAAAACAATATCAAGTATTAAAAATAGAAACTCAAAAAACCAATTCGAGTACATATAGTCCTTTCTGACATCTGCACTATTAGTGCTATTGCTATCATTTCCGAAAAAATCATTCGTAAGCCCCCTTCCGATAAGTTCCCATTGATTATCACCAGGTTGTATTACAGCCTGAGCTCCTTCATTCACAATTCCTTTTACAAGTACATTGATGAAATCTGTAGCGATAAACTCGAAAACTTCATGGTCTTGTATAAATATTAATGCAGCAATGGTCAATAGAGGTCTTATAAGTGCTTTTGCAAAGGTTTTACTGGAACCTATATCGAGCCATACTTCTATAATCTTAACAGATATAACAAAGCAAGAAATAGCAGCAGCCAATGTAGCACAACCAGCAGAGACATCCTGAAAGAACTCAGCTTTAAAGCCATCTCCACCACCGATGTTATCCACAGTGTCTCGAAATTCTTGAACGATTCGGTTAATACTACTGTATATTATGGAAAATATCATATTTTATAAGTCTATAGTGTTGGAGTATGCATGTTTCGAACTATTAGATACCACCTGTACGTTCTCTAAAAAAGATTTTATCGTAATCTTTTAGGGATTCATATTCGAGTTTTATCTTCATGATATTACGGTGTTGTTTCATCGCACGTATTAGCATTTTCATGTAAGATATATAAAGGTAACCATTCCCTCCTGTATAATCAAGAAAAGCTGAAGCTGTTAGAAAGTCAGAGCTTAGCCGTTCCCAATACAAACGTTCACGTCTTATCTTATAATCAAAATTTCGATTCTCGAAAGTAAGATGCCAAGTCTCAAGATCACCTCCTGGGGAAACGGCATTTTCAAGTTCTATGATTGCCAATTCCATGGCCACAATTGAATTCTGTAGTAGGTCTCTGAGGTTTTGACTATTAGTACCGAATCCAGCAACTCCTTTTGCATCATTATAGTCTTTTTCAAGACTAGCAAGTTCAGTCATGTTTTCTGCCATAGCCTCGTATTGTGCAAGATTCTCTTCGAAAGTAGAAATTTGTTCTTCACGGATTTCACGGGCTTCGGGGTTGTTTATAGACCATCTAGTTTGAGCAATACTGTTAATACCCAAAAAAGGTATTAATAGCATCATTATATGGTAGGTGTTTCTAAAATTCATCTTCTTGCTCTAAACAGGTTATCATAATATCTTCTATTGCTGAAAGCATAAGTAGAATACGTTCTCCTTCACTGATAGGGTTTTCGACATTTATATAGTTCTCAATATTTTGTTTTTCCAGCTCAAATTTGTTTAGGAAAAGGTCTTGTTTTTTCTTATTACCTAAATGCATCACAGATCTATAACCTCCGAATATTTCTGCATCAAGTAGGGGGTACTGTGTGGTTACATAGTCTACACATTCATTATCTATGAATTCGATTACACTTTCCCCTAATGTAATAATTTCGGTATGCATTTGAGTTATAGAGTTAAGTTCCCAATCTAATGTTTCTGCTACAGGAAACATTCCTAGGGTTGCTTTACCTGCTACAACTCCCAAATCGATAAGTTCGCTCGACATGAGTTCGTAATGGGGAGCTCCTAGAACATCATGTACAGTCGCTTGTGAATAAGCATTACTTAAGCTAATAACACAAGTGAGTATACATAAATAATATTGTGATACCATGTCCTTTATATAGGTCGTAATAGTCCTCATATGCTTCAGGGTTTAAAAATTTCTGGATCAATGCTTCTGTCGATTAATACACCTTTGGTTAAGCGTTGTACATAGAGTAGTATATTATCTTCAACTTCATCCAGTTGTCGATGTAAGCGTTCGTCCGATTCTCTTAGTTCATGATAAAGAACCATCCCTTCTCCGGTTACAGAAAGGTTACTCATATTTCTGACTACATGTCTGTCAATATTATTAAATTGAACTTGTACATTAGAAATTAGTCTTGAGTTCTTTGATTTTAAGAAGTCATATGTTTGTAAATAGGGTAAACGATCATTCTGTGCACTTATAGTATCTATTCGTTGCTGTAAAGTGAGCATCATTTCCTCGATTTCCTCATTAAAGAAAGTTCGCCCAATATAATCTCTATTTCTTCTTTTATATTCTGTCACAAATTTCGCAGCCTCCTCCTGAGTGGTCTTACCTGCTTCAAAGGCACGAATATAATTTTGAGCCATTTCCGTTGCACTATTAAATAAAACTTCTTCACTTATTACTGGGTATGCTATTACAAAAGCAATATTATCGGTTCTCATTGCCGATAAACTATAGTTTATAGGAATAACTTGTGCCGATACTATAGAGTTCATTATAGGAATGATGATCAATGAACATAAAAAGCTTATATACTTAGTCATATTAGTGAATTTTTTAATAGGTCATATCCAAAGAATCCAAATAAGCGTAGTGATAGGTTTGTTGAGGTTTTCTGTTTTTTACCAATGCATCTTTCATTGTTTTCATCCCCATCATATCTAGTACTGCCTGATCATTAAGTGAGTACTGTTTAATAGCTTCTTGTCTTAATCTATAAATTTGTTGACGTCTTCCGTTGGCAATACCTTGGTAATCGAGTGCTTGAAGAGAAAACATTGGGTATTTGTCGAAAATCATATTTTCTAAATATTCTATTCTGCTCCTATTCAATCCTTTTTCTTTACCTATTTTTATTTCGTTATCATCTAATATTTTTTCAGCGAGATTCATCGCACTGGTGACTTCGTTACGTGTTAAAAATTGATTTTCAGTATCAAATTGATTTGGTTCATATTTAAATCTCATAATCTCATAGAGATCATTACGCATTCCTTCTATCTGATTATGCATATGTGTGATTCCTATAGAGGCAATATTAGCACCTTCAAGCATATCTTGTTGATGAGCAAGATTTACAGGGTCGGAAATGATCACTTCCACATTTCCACTTCCTCTAGGTATCACATATCCTGAAGCTGCAAAATCATCTACATCTATCACATCGGGTGAATTGTATACTTGAAAAGCAGGTATTTCACTAGTAGATGTTGTAGATCCTCCTACTGCTGCGTTAGTAGCGTCCAAACCGTCAGCTAATGCATTATACTGGTTTACTGAAAGGTCTCTACTCATTTCGGCTAAACTTGATATGATGACTATATTTTCAGCTAGCTCCTGTAGACGGTCCATTCTATTATTCGTTGCCTGTTGCTTTTCGTAGTCTAATGCAAGTTGCATAGTGATACGATCATAAGTCATTCTTAATCTTCCATAAGTATCCTCATTTTCTACGACTTCACCTTGTCTTGTACCGCTTGAGTATATGACTCCATGTGTAGAGACCCTTCTGTCTTCTGTATCTTGACTCATAGTGGTATCTCTATTTTCTACTACTGGTCCATTATTATTATTGTTGTTATTATTATTATCTCGATTAAAAGGGTTTTCTATAATACCACCACCAGTACTCGCCATTGATCTATGAAACACCCCTTTATGATTCACTGTTGTTCGTGATGGTGATAGCCACCACATCCAAGGTCTTTTATTGGCCCTATCACTGTTATATTCCAAACGATTAACGTTAACATTATCTCTGGCATTACTTGCAGCACCAGGAGTACCAGGAGCAATTTGTGCCTTTAGTACAGTAGTATTCGAAATAAAACAGAATATAATATAGATGTATAATAGGTG
>CAYYNF010000014.1:16787-20517 GCA_964472695.1 uncultured Flavobacteriaceae bacterium | reverse complement strand
GTACCGCAAGTGCATGCCATGTATGGAGGAGATCGATCCCGTAAGGAAAATTTAGTAGAACATGGTTTTCGACTACCTTCGGCAATGGATAATAGACCATTAAAGTTTGAAGAATTTGAGAGTTTACAACAACAAGTAATTTACATAAGTGCTACGCCTGCCGATTATGAATTACAAAAAAGTGAAGGTGTTTACACCGAACAGGTAATTAGACCAACGGGGTTGCTAGACCCCATAATTGAAGTACGACCTAGTCTTAATCAAATAGACGATCTTATAGAGGAAATGCAACAACGCATTGAAAAACGAGAACGTATACTCGTAACGACACTTACAAAACGTATGGCGGAAGAACTCAATAAGTATCTTACTAAAATAAATATTCGTTGTAGGTACATACATAGTGATATTGATACTTTGGAGCGTGTAGAAATTATGCAAGATCTACGTAAAGGAAAATTTGATGTACTTATTGGAGTGAACTTATTAAGAGAAGGACTTGATTTACCTGAAGTTTCACTGGTAGCTATTTTAGATGCAGACAAGGAAGGTTTTCTTAGAAATCATAGGTCATTAACCCAAACTATAGGTAGAGCAGCAAGGAACTTAAATGGAAAAGCGATTATGTACGCCGATAAAGTAACCAAGAGTATGGAAAAGACTATTGAAGACACAGCGTATCGTCGTAATAAACAAATGAATTATAATAGGTTAAATAACATTACACCACAAGCATTAAACAAACCTATAGAAGATAGTCTAAATTCAAAAACTTATACTTCTGAGCAAGAAGGGGCAATACTTGAAGCAGCAGAAGAAGATCTTACTTACATTTCCAAAGAAGGGTTACAAAACCGTATTAAAAAGAAACGTAAAGAGATGGAAGCTGCCGCTAAAGCATTAGATTTTTTAAATGCGGCAAAATATAGAGATGAACTAAAGTTACTTCAGGAAAAGTTGAAAGATAAACAGTAGTTTATACCATTCACAGACTACTTTTCGTCTTGATGAGGTAATATGGAATTGTCTTCTAGTATATTAAGAAAATCAATATTTAAATGCTCTCTTTTTATATCAGATGAAGTAGATGGCATATCAGTATTAGGAAAAGCTTTCTCTAGTCGTTCCAAGAAACGTTGTTCATGTCCTTGCTCTAGGTCATGAAGTTGTGAATGTTGAAATAGCATATTCCTCAAAAGTTCCCTAATATCCTGTGCCATGTTTTAAATGTACTAATTCTTTTTTCAGTTGTTTCTTAGCCCTATGTACCAAAGTACGAGAAGAAACAGGAGTTATCCCTAATATCTCTGAAACCTCTTGATGATCATATCCCTCTATTAAGAACAAATGTATTGGATACCTATATTTTTCAGGAAGCTGATCTATTGCATATTTAATATCCTCTGCAATAATCGAACTATCTTCGATATCCCAATTATCGTAATCATCTTGGGTAGTCATCATGGTTTCGTTCAGAGCGACAGTATTCAGTTTTCTAGCCTTGAGCATATCAATAGACTTATTGATAACAATACGTTTTACCCAAGCTCCAAAAGTAACGCCTCCTGAAAATTGATCTATTTTCATAAAAGCACTTATAAAGCCTTCCTGCATAGCTTCTTCAGCATCATGTGGGTCATTAAAAAAGCGTAAAGCTACATAATACATCCCTCTGGAATACTGTTTGTAAAGTGCTAATTGGGCTTTGCGATCTCTCTGCTTACACAATTCAACAAGTGTCTCTGTATCTGTCTCTTCTAAAGCTATCTTACTCATAAAAACGATGAATTTTATCTAATGTTGCAAATGAATTTAAATAAAATCTATCGCTTATATGAATTTTAAAAAGAGTATTAAGTTAATGGTATGTATTATTTAATGAATTGCCCTATTCATCCAATAACAGATTTAAGGTTACTTCCATATTTCCTTCAATCATAGCCGAATAGGGGCAAGCTTCATAAGTCTCATTTAAAAGGTTTTCACCTACTTCTAAAGTTACGTTTGGTATGTATACATCCAAGTTCACCTCCCAGTCAATAAAAGCTTCTTCATCCTCTATTACTTTAACCTCAGCAGCTACACTAAAATCTTCTATGTTAATTTCCTTTCCAACTGCAATTTCTTGAAGTGTACGTGTATAAGATGCCGCATAGCCCATAGCAAATAACTGCTCAGGGTTAGTAGCATCGGGATTAGTTACTAAACTCTCATTAAGCGGAGATAACTCTAAAGCTATATTAGTGTTTTTCACCCTAACTTCGCCACTAGCTCCCCCTTCGTTGATCGCTACGGTTTTATATAATGTGTTTTCCATATTTGTGTTGTAAAAAAATTATTCTTCGTAAATGGCTACTTCTCTATCGTAAAAGGTAGTAGCAGCTTCCACAATAATTTGTGCTTCTTGTAATAACTCCTTTTCATCGTTTTGGTCGAACTCCTCTAACCATTCAACTTCATCATTTCTGAGATTAATTACACATCTCGGAAATTCAGTGTGTACTATGAATATATCCTCTGGATAATCTGAGTTATCCCCTAGTAAAAACTTAGGTATTTCCATCGCTATTTTTTTTGATAAAAGTACGTATTTATTTTAGGAAGTGATTGGGGAGTGGATATGTTTACCTATTGTAGTGGTGATGTAAAAAAATTACTATAGATAGTCTTTATATGTGTTACCTCTAAAAAGGGAACTGAAATGTGTTCGATTGGTAGGGGGTAAAGGGGAGATATGGTTATTTTTGGTGGTTGTGTATAATTGTTAGTCACAAGTAATAACCCAATATAAATAGAAACGATAATATTGAGAAATTGTACCTTTGAAACAGAAAAAATCTATTACTAGAATAATGATTAAAAAGGAAAATTTTACATTTATCGATCTATTTGCAGGTATTGGTGGATTTCATATTGCATTACATAATTTAGGTGGTAAATGTGTGTTTTCGTCAGAAATGGACGTTCACGCAAGAAAAACCTATGAGCATAATTTCAAGAAAATATCACCTGACCTTTTTGAAAACAAAATGTTTAACGATGATATAAGAAACATAACACCCTCTGATATTCCAGACTTTGATGTTTTATGTGCTGGATTTCCTTGCCAACCATTTAGCCAAGCAGGGTATAAAAGAGGCTTTGAAGACAATCACAATTCTGAAAGAGGAAATCTATTTTTTAACATTGCTGAAATTATTCAAGAAAAACAACCAAAGGCTTTTTTTCTTGAAAATGTCAGAGGTTTGGTAAATCATGATAACGGAAATACATTTAAAATCATAAGACAAATCCTTGAAAAAGAATTAGGATATTCTTTTTATCACAAAGTTGTTAAGGCTTCAGATTATGGACTGCCACAACTTAGACCAAGGGTTTTTATAATTGGATTTAGAGATGAAGGGTTTATGAAAGGTTTTACTTTTCCACCAAACAAACCTTTAAAATATAATATGAGTGATGTGTGGGAAGGCAATTGCAGTAGAGAGATTGGGTACACAATGAGAGTTGGTGGTCGTGGTTCCAAAATTGATGATAGAAGAAATTGGGATGCTTACTTAGTGGACGGAGAAGTAAAACAACTTGGTGTAAAACAAGGCAAGAAACTACAAGGATTTCCTGACAATTATGAATTTCCTGTTAGTAAAACTCAAGCAATAAAACAACTCGGAAACAGTGTTGCAATTGATGCAGTACAAGAAGTAGCAAAACAATTATTAACACATTTAAA
>CAYYNF010000014.1:0-16777 GCA_964472695.1 uncultured Flavobacteriaceae bacterium | reverse complement strand
GGACTGAACTATTAGTTTTTGTAAAATTATTAAATGACCAAAATTTTAATTTATCAGATAAAAAACTAAATAAAAAGACTGAAAGTTTCAAAGTTAAAAAGGTTTCTACTCATAACTTAGAAAATGATTTATACATAATTGATAAATCAACTATAAAACTAAAAAACAAAGAAACAGGTGCTTCTGAAATTATTAAAATCAATGATATTTTAAATAAAGAAATTCTTGAAGACCTTAAAAATGCAATAATAGAAGGTAAAAGAACCTTTACTATTCCAGAATTTGGGAAAATTCAAGAAAGACTAAAAGTTGAAAGTGCAAAAGGAGGAAATAGTAATCAAAAAGCAGATATTGTTTTAGATATTGAAAATAAATCAATTGACAAAGAAAATGTAGGCTTTGGTATCAAGTCATATTTAGGTAATAAACCAACTCTTTTAAATGCTTCGGGTAATACAAATTTCATTTTTGAAGTAAAAGGAGTAAGTTGTGATAAGATTGATGAAATCAATGAAATAGATACTAAAACGAAATTAAAAGACCGTTTAGAATATATTGAAAAACTGGGTGGAGAGTTAGTTTATAAAGGAGCAGAAAAAGAAACTATGGAGTATAATCTGAAATTGTCAGATAGTCTTATGCCAAATATAGTTGGAGAAGTTTTATTAAGTTTTTACAAAAAAAGAATTTCTAAAATAACTAAAATCGTAGATGAGATAGAGAAAACTCAAAAATTAAATAAAGAAATAAATTACGGAGATAGAAATAGTTTAGAGGTTAAAATAAAAAAGTTATTAATTGACATTTTACTTGGATTCTTTGCAGGAACAAAATGGAATGGAGATTGGGAATCAAATGGAACACTTGTAATGAAAAAAGATGGAGATTTAGTAGGTTTTCATATAATTGATTTACCAAGTCTAAAAGATTATTTATTTGAAAACATAAAACTTGATACACCTTCTACTACCCGCCATAGATTTGGGAAAGTATATAAGGAAAAAAATAATAAATTGTATTTCAAATTGAATTTACAATTGAGATTTTAAAAAAATACGTCTTCACAATTTAAGTATTAGACACACCTATATAGTCAAGATCCGAATACTTACTTGAGTACATTACTTATTTTAGCAAAAAAATAAAATATAAATTTTATGAAAGAACAACCAAAATTTCATCATCAGGAAATAAATGCTCTTTATTGCAATGGGCTGAATATTGAGAAAGAAAAATTAGACGCTATATTAAATTTACCAAGACAAACTTTAATCCAAGACCTTGAGTTAGTTCTTGAAGATAGTATTACAAGATACTCATATTTCAATAATATATTTGAAGATCAAGGGTGGAATGAAGATGAAATGTCCTTTGTGATTCATGCCATCTTTATATTAGGAGAGTTGAGAGCCTCTGAGAGCATAAGTAGTATTTTCAATGTACTAAGTCAATCAGAAGACTATCTAGAGCTATACTTAGAAGACTTTTTGATAGAATCGTTATGTGAACCCATATTTAAAATGGCTACCAATAACTTGCAGGAAATGAAAGAGTTTATGTTTAAACCATCAATAGATGTTTATGCACAAGCTAATATACCTGATGTAGTAGCACAAATTGCATTACATTATCCTGACAGAAGAGAGGAGGTCGTAAACTGGTTTAGTGATCTTATTGATTTCTTCCTGAATTCTTCATCAGATGAAGATTTAATAACTTTTGCAATCTGTAATATAGTTCAGTTTAGTGGAATTGAATTATTACCTAAAATCGAAAAATTATTTGAGAAAGAATTAGTTGATACTGATGTCTGTGGTTCTCTGACTGATGTAAAGAATGATATGAATCGATCTTTAAATGCTAATAAGAAAAATAATGTACTTTCAATTTTTGAGCGATACGACAACATTATCTCGACATGGGCTGGATATCGTGAAGAAAATTTATTAGATGAACTTGAATATGCCAAAGAGCTAAACTCATTATTAGCAACTACAGTTGTAAGAACAGAACCTAAAATAGGGCGTAATGACCCATGTCCATGTGGTAGTGGGAAAAAATATAAGAAATGTTGTTTAAATAAATAGTTTTAATGAAAACAAATCTCTACAAAATCTGTGTAGAAAAATTACGAGATAAACGTATTACTATTGAAACTCGCCTACAGGCTGTACAACATTCTTTATCCTCTGAAAGTAAAAGTACTGCTGGAGACAAACACGAAACAGGAAGAGCAATGCTACAACTGGAACGTGAAAAACTAGGAGAACAGTTAAAGCAATTAGAAATTTCTGAAAAAACCTTACAACGTATAAACCCCGAAAAACAAAATGATAAAGTAGCGCTAGGAACTTGTGTAGAAACCGATACTATGAACTATTACATAGCCATTTCTTTAGGAAAAATAGAAGTTAATGGTAACGTATTTTTTGCGATATCAGCAGAAGCACCAATAGCCAAACTTCTTCTAGGAAGAAAAGAAAACGACACGTTTACTTTTAGAGGTAACAATATTACAATACGTAACATCAGTTAGTAAATCGGAAAGAGACTTTTGATCGAGTGAAGATTAATTGATGATTTTTGGGTTCAAAAAAGTGATAATGTTAAGGATTTAAAAAAAGCGTACCTTTGCATTAAATTTTTAGTCGTGAAGTTTACTGATCTCAATTTAAATCCAAACCTTATAAAAGCTATCAATGAAATAGGATTCGAAAAAGCTACTCCTATTCAGGCACAATCATTTGCTCCTATCATGTCAGGAAAAGACATTGTAGGTATTGCACAAACAGGAACAGGGAAAACCATTGCCTATTTGCTGCCTATACTACGTATGCTACCTTATAAAAGTCAGCAAATGGATCCTAGGGTACTTATTATGGTACCTACACGTGAGCTAGTAAATCAGGTGGTTGAGGAAGTTGAGAAATTAGCGAAATACAGTAATAATAAAGTATTAGGTATTTACGGAGGGACAAATATCAATACACAGAAGAAAGCCCTTGCCGAAGGAGCTGATATTATTGTTGCTACTCCAGGACGTTTATACGATTTGGCACTGGCAAGAGCTATTTCTTTGAAACGCATACAAAAACTAGTAATTGATGAGGTAGATGTAATGCTCGATCTTGGTTTTAAATTTCAAATTGAAAATATCATAGAGCTTCTTCCTAGGCAACGACAGGGAATTTTATTCTCTGCTACCATGACAGATAAGGTTATTAAGATCATTGATGACTCTTTTGTAAATCCTGAAAAAATTTCTATTGCGGTAAGTGGGACACCTTTAGAGAATATTTCACAGAAACGTTATGATGTTCCTAACTTTTACACTAAAATCAATCTATTAAGATATTTGTTAGACGATTACGATGCTTTTTCAAAAACAATGATTTTTGCAAGAAATAAACGTATGGCGGATCTGATATTCGAACAACTTAA
The DNA here is from genome assembly GCA_964472695.1 of uncultured Flavobacteriaceae bacterium. Classification (GTDB taxonomy): domain Bacteria; phylum Bacteroidota; class Bacteroidia; order Flavobacteriales; family Flavobacteriaceae; genus Aquimarina. The sequence goes on along the minus strand of CAYYNF010000014.1, from coordinate 13,336 downwards.
CGAAACTTATCCTGATGAGGTATGTGTAATTCATTCGAATAAAACTCAAAACTACCGTATGCGTAGTATTCGTCAATTTGATGAAGGTGTAAATCGTATTCTTATAGCTACTGATGTAATGGCACGTGGTATTGATATAGAAAGTGTATCACAAGTAATTAGCTTAGATACTCCTGATTATCCCGAAAATTACATGCACCGTATAGGGCGTACAGGACGTGCTCAGAAAAAAGGAGAAGCGATATTAATGACTAAGCCACTAGAGCAAGAATATTTAGAAGATATCGAAAATCTCATGGATATGAAAATTGAGGTACTGCCTTTTCCTGAAGAAGTAGAAATCTCAAAGGAATTAGCACATGACGAGCGTCCGAAAATTGTAGAAATTGATACCTCTCGAAGAAAGAAAGGGCAACAAGCTCCTGAACGTGGAGCTGCTTTCCATGAGAAAAAAGAAAAGAACCGTAAAACAAACCAAGGAGGATCATACCGCCGTACAATTGCTAAAAAGTATAAAAAACCAAAAACGAAAGGTGATAAGATTGCTAATCGACGTAAGAAAAAATAATACTCCAAAACTTTAATATAGAAGAGATAGGTTAATAGTGTTTTTAAAATTACTATTGACTTGTCTCTTTTTTCGTTAAATTAATAGTACTTTACAAACTACAACTTTCACTTATGATCACGACACTTGAAAATAATTATATCCGTATTAAAATCCGTAAAAAAGGGGGGGAACTTGTCAGTCTTGTTCGAAAGAAAGATAATCATGAGCTGCTATGGCAGGCTGATTCTTCTATATGGAATGGACATGCTCCACTATTATTTCCTATTATTGGAGAACTGAAGGATGGCTACTATACTTATAATGATGAAAAATATACAATGCCTCGTCATGGAATTGTTCGTAAAAGTGAAGCTTGGGAGATCACGAAAAAGGAAGATTGTATAGAAGCCGCTTTTATCAGTTCCAAAGAAACAAAAGAATTTTATCCTTTTGATTTTAGACTTTCTGTAAACTATATTTTAGATAAAAATAGTCTTCGGGTAGTTTACAAAATAATGAATGATAGCATTGATGAGATGCCTTTCTGCATTGGAGGACATCCAGGGTTTAACTGTGACCATAAGGGGAATACTGATATTAACCAGTATTATTTAAAGTTTTCAGAAGAAGAAACAGCGAATATTCACCTTCTTACAGCTAATGGATTACTAAAAAAAAAGGAAGAAAATTTCTTATTTCAAACAGAACGTCTAAACCTTAGTAGTACTATATTTAATCGAGATGCTTTAGTTTTTAAAAGTCTAAAATCAAAACAGATTAGTTTATATAGTCCTGAGGAGAAAATACTTGACTTTCATTTTAAAGATTTCCCATATTTAGGTATTTGGGCTAAACCAAATGCTCCTTATGTTTGTATTGAACCTTGGATAGGTCACGCTGATATGGAAGATAGTAATCACAAGATTGTAGATAAAGAAGGTGTACAAATACTAGCCCCACAACAGAAGTTTGAATGTAGTTATAGTATCTGTATTGCTTAAAAGAGGTTGCTATAAAGAAACAGTTTAAAATTCATCGATTTACTAAATATTAATTTTTTCATTAAAGTTATAGCCATTAATAGTAACTGATACACGAATATATTCATCTCTTAAAACAAAGGTGTTAAATTTTTTCTGGACAAATTTCGTTTTGAGAATATTACTATTGTAAATAATAACTCCTTCACTATTATAGATATCAATGAAGGTTTCTACACGTTTATTATTTTTAGCACTTACCACTAGTAAATTGTCATTATACTCTATTCGAGGAGCTACATAAGTCTTTTCTTCTTCAGTAACTAATGATGCTCTATACTTGGAAACCATAATGGGTTCAATATATACAGAACGAGATGAAATGTTCTCCACAAAGTACAAGCCATAAGGAGCATCACTTAGGCTTAAATCTTTGGTATAATACCCTGGTTTATTAATAGTTTCCAAAAATAATATTTCGCCAGCTGTATTAACGACTTTAATCTTTTCTCCTATTTCAACACTATTTAAGGTGACAGAAAGTATTTTAGAGCTATTCTTAGATATTCTTATATCCATTTTGGTAGTAGCGAAACACATAATTGTTTTCAATAATAGTGAAGCGAAAATGATAAGTGATTTATTCATGGTTTAAGTTATTTAGTAATACCTCCTATCTCAAAATTTGTTAAGTAAAATTCAAACTAATAACAACAATTATGTTATTAGATTTATATTAATTTATTGATAATTGATGATGCTTTTAGCGATTATTCGATAGTTGGATATTTATACAGACTATTGGGGTAATCCTCTTAAGTTATGATATGCTCATATTGATTAGGTTGGTTTGATTTAAGAAGGAATTTTGAAATCGGAGGGTTTAAGCGACGAATGAAAAATATATGAAGTTAAATTATAAAATTGCGTTTTTAGTAATAATATACTCGTTGAAGAACATATATAATCTACAATATCAATAGCTTAGTTGTGTTAGTGGGAGCTGAAAAAGTCAAAATAAGCAACTCGATGGAATGTATATAATGATTAGTTGATTGATTGTAATAGTTAACTGAAAACTTAGAATTAATGCCTTGCATCACTCTATTAACTTGTAAATTGCAAATAGGAAATAAGATGTGTTTTTGTACAACCAAAATTCCTTACAATTACTGATAAACAAACTTATTTGTTATTTAAAGCAAATAAGAATCATATACTAAATTAGAAGTTAAAAGTATTGAGGAGAGGTTTATTTATAAGCACTTAGTGTTTAGATAAATTAGATTTTCATAATTTGTAGATTTTAGATTTTTTAAAAAAGATACTACTCATGTAGTATCTTTTTTTATTTCAGGGAGATATCATAAAATACAAAAGTCCTTTATTAGTTGAATTATATTAATATCGAAACATACCAGATACTAAATATTGATAAGAATAGGATACCTATAATACTCCAGAATTTCACGAAAGTTTTAGGCTGACATTCTTTTGGAGTGTCTTTCCCGAAAATCACTAGGTGATTTAATAGGGCATAAGCAGGTGCAGTAACAAAAGAGATAATAGTTGCTATTTTTACTAATAAGGCCATATCACTACTTTGAAAATATAAAATATAGATAGTTCCTATAGCAAGGGTTAATACCCAAAGAATATAGCTATTCTTAAGTTTGCTTCCCATTAGTCTTAGTGATTCTGAGATAGCACGAGGCGAAGCATCAAGACATGTAAGGCTAGTACTAATCATACAACACAAGGCAGCAATACCAATAAATAAGCGAGCGAAGTTTCCAAGAGTATTACTGTACATATCTAAAAATTGATTAGCAAATTCAGTTCCTTTATCACTAAAACTTACATTATGATTATACATCAGTAAAGCTCCCATTAATAAAAAGCAAACTCCAATAACAAAGGTACCGATGTAGCCAATATTAAAGTCGAATAGTGTGGTTTTAAGGGAAATATTAGGTTCATTTTTTTGTTTTTCTTGTGTCCATAGTGATTGCCATACTGAAATATCCATAGGACCAGGCATCCATCCCATGAACGCAATTAGGAAAGTTATTTCAGACATCGCTGTCGGGAACTTTTGGGTAAGTGATAGGTTACTTTCTACATTAAAGAAAGCAAAACCTACAGCAAAAATAGTAGCTATAGAAAGGCAAATTACTACTATTTTTATAATATTATCTAGTATTTTATATTGTCCGAGCAACAGTATACATGTAAGTAGTATGGTAATTATACTAGACCATAGTTTAAGATCTAGGTCTAAGTTAAAAATACCACTAGCAATACTAGCGGTTACTATGGTTACACAACATTGTATGGTGAACATACAGGCGAGGGTCATCAGGGTATAAATAGGTAATACCCATTTGCCTAGTTTTTGATAACCTTGAAGTAGATTTTGTTTGGTAGCAGCAGGGTATCTCGCACCAAATTCGAAACTAGGGTATTTCAATAAAAGTGCTAGTACCATAGCCCACATAAGCCCTAGTCCAAAATTAGCACCAGCTTTTGTAGATTGAACCAAATGGGAAACACCAATTGCTGCTCCAGCAAAAATTAATCCAGGACCTAGTTTACGTAATAGTTGTATCATATATTTTAAGTTTGGTTTTGAAGGTGGTTTCTTGGCAATGTGTGATCTTTTAACCTATAGTTTTTTTGTTTTTTAGACTGTTTAGTAACAGTTTTTTAGCCCTTAAGAGTTTAACCTTTACATTGTTCATAGGTTCATCTATTTCGGTGCAAATTTCTTTGTAGCTCATCTCCATAAAAAATCGAAGATGGATGATTTTACGGTATTCAGGTTTCAATTGTTTAATATGAAGAAGTAGTGCTTCTAAGTTTTGTTGACGAATAAGTAAGTCTTCAGGGCTAGGTTGTTGATCTATAATTTTATTAATAAGATCCGTTTTTTGGTCTATAGATCTATTGTTCTGCTCTTTTTTTTGTTTACGGATACGATCAATATGAGTATTCTTTGAAATATTGAATAACCATGTTTTAAACTTATATTCGTTATTATAAGAACTTATTTTAGTAAAAGCTTTAGAAAAGGTTTCTATACAGATTTCCTCTGCCTCATATTCATTTTGAGTACGTTGCAGTTGGAATAAATAAATGTCGTTCCAAAAAGTGTCTAATAAAAAGCTAAAAGCGGCTTGGTCTCCTGTTTTAGCTTTTTTGATATATTCATCAATCATTGCTTTTATTTTTGGTATCTTCTAAATAAAGTAGTGAAGGAAATCCAGATTTGCAGAGTTATATTGCATATTTCAAGTACTGGAAAGAAATAGAATAAAGAGACGTCTTTCAGCTTAAAAGAAAATTTTCCAATTATGAAGCTTACAATCGAGTATCGTAATGCAATAGTGCTATATACAATAGGGTTGTTATAAGCTGTGATAAGTTTGAAAATGCTTAGACCGAAAAAACATAGTTCCGTACAAAAGAATAATCCGATGTATGTTTTTGTATTAATAGAGTTATCTATCATGGACAATAACTGTTGTTCTTTTTCTATGATCCATTGTTTGAAAGATATATGTTCTATAAATGTAGTACTATTTCTATTTAGATTGATATAGGTGTTATTGACAGTATTACTATGCTGAGTTAGTAGTAAGTTTTCTGTTTCTCTTTTTACGTTAATTTGTGTTGTATAGCCATTATTGTCGAAGAATAATTTAGAAGTATAACCGAAGTTTTCATTACTTACTTTAAAAGGAGCCGACAAGTTGCTCATTCCAAAGTTAAGAAATGCTGAAAAGAAGGTGCTGAAACGCATTATTAGAGCTTTAAACCCCTTGGTCTTTATAAAGTTTGAGTAGTTAATAATTTGTTGATTATCGTGCTTAAAGTTTATAGCATTACTAGATATCCACTCATTTGAAATTTGTGTTACTTTAGGATCTAGAAATAGTAACTGATTGTATTTTGCAGTTTTGATTCCTAGTGTTAATGCATATTTTTTACTTCCCCAAAACGCTTCGATATTATTAACATTCACTATTTTTAATAGGGGGTGATTTAGTTCCTTTATGAGCTCTATTGTAGATTCATCGGAATTATGGTTAACAACAATTACTTCAAACTCTTCATAGTTCTGATTTAATACTTTCGGAAGGAGTTTAGATAGATGTTCTGCTTGGTTTTTGCTATAAATCAGTATAGATACAGCTACTTTCTCTTTTATTTCATCAGTCTCTTTTTCTTTGAATATGAATTTTCCCCATATAATATAGAAAAGACTATTGATAAAACTAAAGAAAATGAAGCATAAAGTCATTAAGTCAAGTTTCATGTAAATTTTTTAGCTAGATGTGTGTTGTGCGTCATTACAGTCCTTGTATTGATCAGGGGTTTTTCCACATAAAGAGCAAGACTCTCCACTTTCGTTAAGAAAAGGACTTTGGCTAGCACATGTACCAGCAAATTTTCCATCTTTCTTAGCCCAAATTTTGATGGCGATACCAGCAACACAAAATGCTAAAATACCTATAGTAATACCAATAAGTTTCATAGTGTAATAATATTTATAAATTGATTCTTTTATTATTTAAAATAAATTCACTTCACGCTCCAAGTTGATCGTGTAAATTTCTTTTATTTTTTCTTTTATAATCTCTGCTAAATCAGCAATTTCATGGCCATTAGCATTTCCTGTTTTGTTTATTAGTACAAGGGCTTGTTTGTCGTGTACTGCGGCATTACCTTTAGTATACCCTTTAAGACCAGCCTTGTCGATAAGCCAACCAGCAGGAAGTTTTACATAGTTAGCATCAATAGTGTAATACGGAATTTCGGGAAATTTTGCTTGTAATTCGATTAATTTGTCTTTTTTAATAATCGGATTCTTAAAAAAACTACCGCTATTACCAATTACTTTAGGGTCGGGAAGTTTTCGTTTTCTAATAGTACACACAGCATTTCCTATATCTGCAATAGATGGGGATTTGATTTTCATCGCATTAAGTTCTTCTCGGATTGTTCCGTACTCAGATTTTATCTCATGGTTTTGATATCTTAGTTTTAGATGTATTTCGGTAATAATAAACTGGTTTTTAGATGCATTTTTGAATATTGACTCACGATAACCAAATTGACAATCTTGGTTAGAGAAAGTGATAGTTTTTTTCGTATCTATTTCTATGGTATCAACACTAACTAGTACATCTTTAAGTTCTACACCATATGCACCAATATTTTGAATAGGGGCACTACCTGCCTTTCCGGGGATTAGTGACAGGTTTTCTATACCACCCCATTTTTGATCAATGCAGTACTGTACTAGTTCACTCCAATTTTCACCAGCTTTAACACTTACTAAAACTTCTTCATCATTAAGAACTTTATGACTGACTCCTTTATTGTTTATATGGATTACAAGAGCATCAATATCTTTGGTAAGGAGCATATTACTACCACCACTTAAAAGAAAATAAGGACCAGAGTTTTCTTTTAAGACAGTTATGAGTTCTGCTTCATTTGTGATATTTACGAAACGCTTTGCTTTTACATCAATACCAAAACTATTATAGGTAACGAGTGATTTATTTTCTTCAATTCTTGTCATTAATGATTTTTTAAGTAAGCAACTAAAGCTTTATGTAAAATTTCAGTAGTGCGTTTTAAATCTTTTTTATTCAGTACATATGCCATACGTATTTGATTACGGCCAGCTGATATACTCGAGTAAAACCCGTCAGCAGGAGCAACCATAATAGTCTCGTTATTATCCTCAAAATTTTCAAGCATCCATATTGCAAAATCCTCAGAGTTTTCAACGGGTAGTTCTATTATACAGTAAAAAGCTCCTCTTGGTATAGAAAATTTTATATTTGGAATCTTCTGTAAACCTTCTACCAGTGTGTCGCGACGCGATTTGTATTCTTCGATTACTTCTTGGTAGTACTTTTCATCAACATCAAGTGCTGCTTCACTAGCAATTTGAGCAAACGTAGGAGGGCTCAGTCGTGCCTGAGCAAATTTCATAGCTGTTTTTATAACTGATGTGTTACGAGAAACCATGCATCCCATACGTGCCCCACACATACTATAACGTTTAGAGAAAGAGTCAACAACTATGGCGTAGTCTTTTAAGCTTTCTTCTTGTAAAATAGAATAGTGTATTGAATCATCATAAACAAATTCTCGGTATACTTCATCTGAAATCAAAAATAAGTCATACTTAACAGCTAATGCCGTTAATTGCTTAATTTCTTCCTTACTATATAAATATCCTGTTGGATTCCCAGGATTACATATTAAAATAGCTTTTGTTTTATTAGTGATGAGCTTTTCAAATTCAGAGATCGGAGGTAAAGCAAAATCATCTTCTATTTTTGAAATAACAGGAACAACAGTTACTGTCGATTGTGTAGAGAAGCTATAGTAGTTAGCATAAAAAGGTTCAGGTACAATAATTTCATCACCTGGATCTGTAATACTGTTCATCGTAAAAATTAAAGCTTCACTACCACCTGTTGTAACGATGATGTCATCTTCTGATATATTGATATCGTGTTTTGAATAGTAATCAGAAAGTTTTTTGCGTAAGCTTGGAATTCCTGCCGAATGTGAGTAGGCAACAATATCTATATCAATATTTCGGATAGCTTCCAAAGCTATTTCAGGAGTTTTTATATCGGGTTGACCAATATTAACATGAAAAATTTTACGACCCTGTTTTTTAGCCCTTTCAGCATAAGGTACTAATTTTCGTATAGGAGATTCGGGCATTGTATTACCCTTATTAGATATTTGAGGCATGTTTTTCGAAGTTAACTTCCGCAAATTTACATAAAATCATTATTTATATCATTTATAGGTAGTAATTTTAGGCACTCTTTTAAGTATAACTATTGTTGAGCCTGATTGTATTATAAAGAAAATCATATACAATAATTAACAATAGGTATTACTATGTGATGATGATCGTTATTTCTTAGGGCGATCTATATGTCCTAAACTTTTATCAGGAGCAATTTGGTCTCTAACACGTTGTTTTAGGGTAGTAATTTCAGGGAATCCTTCATCCAATTTGCGATCCCATATAATATTATCATTAGCATATATCCTAAAAATACCACCATTGCTAGGTTTGAGTCTCAATTCTGTGATCTCTCTGTCGAAAGTTTGTAATAACTCTTGTCCCATCCAAGTTGCTCGTAGCATCCATCTGCATTGTGTGCAAAATTCAATGCATATTATGTGTTTCCGGGTTTCTATCATATTTAGAGGTATTTCGCTTTTAAATCTTAAAGGTAATAATTACATGAGTTGTGAGTGAAAATTTCGTGTAAATAAGTAATTTTTCTGTGTAAGAAGTTAAAAAATCAAGCCTAGATTTAGTTAGGCTTGATTTTTTATTATTGCATTTGTATGTTCATTACTATTGTTTTAGGCGCCCGCCAGTAGTTTTGTTTGATGGTTTAGCTTTTTTTACATTCGATTTGCTTCTAGCTGTATTTTGAGTATTCCTTTGTTCAGCTGTATCTCTTCGAGCTTCCATGTCTTTGCCTAGTGTTGCTAGAGCACTGAGGTCTTCTGTTTGATCTGTTGCTCTCCCTACTGCTTTTTCTATTGCTTTTTCCAAATTATCTGCTTCACGAAAGTTTGAGATAGTACGCATGCCTTGAAGATTCAAACCTTCTAATTTCCTGCTGATAGACCTGTCAGGTATCGTTACATACGATTTCAGATTAGGGGTGATAGTAGATTCGTTAGGTCCATAAAAGTTCCTGTATAAAGATTTTATGTCTTCTTTTTTTAGAGAACTAACATTCATTTGCTCTGCACCTTGCATTATGTCATCTATGTTGATATGACTTGTTTTACTGCGATCAAGAAGCTTATAACAAGCAATGTTTTGGAGAGCAATTAGTTTGTTAATGGTTGCTATATCTTTTTCTATCGCATTTATAGTATCATTGTCTGTGGTACCTGATTGATTTAAGGCTTTTTTATATTTATCTAGCGATTGTCTTAAAGCTACAAGGTTGTTTAGTTCTCTTATCTCTCTAGGGCAATTATGTTTATCTTTTATATTACCTGCTGCTGCTATTAGATCTTTAGCTATTGAACTTACTGTTACTGTTCTCGCTTTCACTACAGCAGTTCTATCTGCTGTTGGTGTCTCCTCCCTTGATTGTCTGGTATTTGGTAAAGGTGCCGCATCTACTACTGGTATTGTATTTGTTTCGCTTACGTTGTTTTCTACAGGTTTAGCCTCTGTTATTAGTGTTGTCTTTGGTGGCATTTTTCTATCTGAATTACTAGATTGTTGATTTGTTGCTGTTTCTTGATCTGTTGTTTTCGTTCCAGTAGTCCATTTTGTTACTTTACTTTTTAACCCTTTAAGTCCTCGAACTACCCCAAAATCCCACTTCTTTGCTTTATTATTTTTATTTTCGGTGCTTGTATCACTCATAATAGTTCTGTTTTAGGTGGGGATTGGAAAATAAATATAATTAAAATATATTTTTATTCAGAGTTTAATGTGTCAATAGATCAATGTTTTAAGTGGTTTTGGTGTTTCTTTCTGTCGAGTTGTTCTTACAGGCTGTTATCATTTGGAGTACATCTTCTATTTGCATTATTATTTTTTAAGATGCCTATAAGTGCAATATTGATTGATACGTGTTATTTTCGATTCTTTTGTAAAGAAATTAATTGGAATATAAATTAGAAACTTAGATTTTTGCGTTGTATTAATAGAATTCTATAAGCATGAAGTTAAGTTTCGAAGAAGAAATAAAAAGAAGACGAACCTTTGGTATTGTATCACACCCTGATGCGGGTAAAACTACTTTAACAGAGAAATTGTTATTGTATGGAGGAGCCATTCAGGAAGCTGGTGCGGTAAAATCGAACAAGATAAAAAAAGGGGCTACTAGTGACTTCATGGAAATAGAGCGACAAAGAGGTATATCGGTAGCTACTTCAGTATTGGCTTTTGAGTATAAAGACATAAAAATAAATATTCTAGATACCCCAGGGCATAAGGATTTCGCTGAAGATACTTTCAGAACATTAACTGCTGTAGATAGTGTAATTGTAGTAATTGATGTAGCGAAAGGGGTTGAGGAACAAACAGAGAAGCTTGTAAAGGTATGTCGTATGCGTAAAATACCGATGATCGTATTTATTAATAAGTTAGATCGTGAAGGTAAAGATGCATTTGATCTGCTTGATGAGGTGGAACAAAAGTTAGGTTTAAAAGTAACTCCGCTTAGTTTTCCTATAGGAATGGGGTATGACTTTAAAGGTATCTATAACATTTGGGAAAAAAATATCAATTTATTCAACGACCAGTCGAGTCGTACTGTGAGTGATACTATAGAAATTGCAAACCTTGAAGACTCTAAATTAGATGAACTAGTAGGAGAGGTGAGTGCAAATACATTAAGAGAAGAGGTAGAACTGGTACAGGGGATTTATCCAGACTTTGATAATGATGCTTATAAGGCAGGTGATTTACAACCTGTATTTTTTGGGTCAGCATTAAATAATTTTGGTGTACGTGAGCTTTTAGATTGTTTTGTTGATATTGCTCCTATGCCACGAGCAAAGGAGAGTGATTTGCGTGTAGTAGAGCCTACTGAAAAAAAGTTTACAGGTTTTGTGTTTAAAATTCATGCTAATATGGATCCTAAGCACCGTGATCGTTTAGCATTTGTAAAAATCGTTTCGGGAACTTTTGAGAGAAATACTCCTTACTTACATACCCGATTAGGGAAAAAATTGAAATTTTCGAGTCCCAATGCTTTCTTTGCTGAGAAAAAAGAGATTGTAGAGGTTTCCTACCCAGGAGATATCGTCGGGTTACATGATACCGGAAACTTTAAGATAGGGGACACACTTACCGCAGGAGAACAGCTTGCTTATAAAGGAATTCCTAGTTTTTCTCCAGAACATTTTAGGTATATCAATAACGCTGACCCGATGAAGTCAAAACAGCTTTACAAAGGTATAGATCAGCTAATGGATGAAGGTGTAGCACAGTTGTTTACACTAGATCTTAATGGTCGAAAAGTTATAGGGACAGTAGGGGCTCTTCAGTATGAAGTAATTCAGTATCGATTAGAACATGAGTACGGAGCTAAGTGTAGTTATGAAAACTTAAATGTATACAAGGCATGTTGGGTAGAAACGGAAGATGAGAAAAGTGAAGAGTTTAAAGACTTCAAGCGTGTTAAAGCCAAATTCTTAGCAAAAGACAAACGTGGACAACTCGTGTTTTTAGCTGATTCTCAGTTTAGTCTTCAAATGACTATCGATAAATATAAAACACTTAAGTTTCATTATACCTCTGAATTTTAAAATAGCTTCTTATAGAAAGTGGGTATAGTGTATTTTCTAAAGGTGACTATTCTTACATTTCTTTCTCCAAATTGACGAATTGTATTATATATTTGTGCTTTAAATTTTGATTATGAATTTTCCAGAAGATTTAAAATATTCTAAAGATCATGCTTGGTTAAGGCAAGATGGGGATTTTGCGTACATTGGAATCACCGATCACGCCCAGAGTGAGTTAGGAGATATTGTATATGTAGATGCTGAAGAAAGCGATGGGGAGTCTTTTGATAAAGACGAGGTTTACGGTTCTGTTGAAGCAGTAAAGACCGTGTCGGATCTTTTTATACCTATTTCAGCTGAAGTAGTTGAGTTTAACGAAGCTGTAGATGATAACCCAGAGTTGATCAACTCAGCCCCTTACGAAGCTTGGATTGTGAAGATTAACATTAAAGATGCTAAAGAGTTAGATGCATTACTATCGGCAGTTGATTATAAAGCTCTGATAGGTGCATAAGTTAATTGGTATAGCAACTTATGCGTACACCTTATTGATTGTTTATTTATCGCTAGCGAAAATTATTTTAGGAATCTTACCTAAAACAATTCCTTATACGGATAAATGGGCACATATGTTGGCGTATTTAGGACTTTCCGCTTTGTGGTGTTTGTATATCTTTTATGCTAAAAATTATTCGGCAACAAAAGTACGTGTTCTATTAGTGTTTCTTGTTGTTGTTTTGTTTGGAGCATTTATGGAATTTTTACAATATAGCCTCACAGATTACCGTAGTATGGATATTTATGATGTAATAGCCAATACAATTGGATCGCTTTGTGGAGTTCCGTTATACCATCTCGTTATTAAGTTTTTAAATAAAAATGAAAAACTCTGAGTGTCTTTTTTTATTACTCAATAAATTATCTATTTTAGCCACTCAGTAAACTTAAAAGTTTTATGAAATTAAAGAAGAATCCTAAAGTAGATCTGAGAAGTAAAAGTACTATTTTCTTTCAGATTGGTCTTATATTGGTGCTTTTGATCACTTGGCGAGCTATTGAGTACAAAACAATAGAACGAGAAATTCAAGAGATTGAAGAGGAGATTGTCATCGAGGAAATTGAAGAAGATGAGGTAATTCCTATTACAAGAATGATTACTAGAAGGCCGCCGCCACCACCACCACCACCGCCATCTATTGAAAACATTACTGTAGTTGAAGATGAAGAACCTGTGGTAGAAACTGTTTTTGAAGAAACAGAGGTAGAAGAAGAAGAGGAAATTCCTGATGAAGTTCCTGACTTTTCAGAAGTAGATGATGGAGGAATGGAAGAGGAAGTTATTTCAGATGTGCCGTTTGCAGTAATTCAAGAGGTACCTGTTTTCCCTGGTTGTGAAAAGCAAAAAGGAGTTGCTGCAAAGAAAGCTTGTATGGAAAAGAAAATCCAACGTTATGTAAACAAGAAGTTTAATACTGATTTAGGTAGTGAA
>CAYYNF010000013.1:18959-20851 GCA_964472695.1 uncultured Flavobacteriaceae bacterium | reverse complement strand
ACTGGTTCAGTAGGAATTGTAGCTTTGGGAGCTTGTGCAATAGCTGGTACAGGTATGATCGCTGCAACTGCTGGTTGGGGTGGAGCAATAGTGGCTGCTGGTTCTGTATTTTTTTTATCGTCTACAGCTGGGGGAACATACAGTGCTAGAAATATTGTAAGACTTAATAAGTTATCGAAGAGACAAAAAAAAATTGCAGCATTAGTCAAAAAAATACAAGAACAAAAGTTAGAAAAACAGTCAGAAAAAAAGCAAGATGGGCAAGAATTAGGAGCTACGCAAACACCTACTAATGTTCTTAGTGAGAGTGCTCGTTTAGCCTCTAGTAATTCGCAAGTTACTAATGTAGCTCAAAGTCAGGAAGGAAATCTTTCACGTTCTTCTTCTCGTAGTTCTGTTAGGACAGCGTCTATCAATTGAAAATAGTGTAGATTCATCTTTAAAATCTGTAGAATTATTTGATTATGTTTCTTTATAACTCTAAAGATTCTATCCTGTTTATACCAATGGAATTCTTATTTATCGTATGAATAAGTTGAATTATTGTCTTCTTGTAGAAGGGAAAAATAATTCAACTTATATGCATCATAATAATTTTCAATTGGTATCCTAAACCAACTATAATATTATAGTTGGTTTTGGTGTTAAATAGGTAATAGGTATTAATGTTTATATAAAAAAGTGTCGCTGTTTTTTTTAAAAGTACTTTTGTTAAAATAATCTTCTAAAAGTGTAATAAGTAATTTTTTATTCTAAACCTTGTTTTTTTTATACTTATTTTATGTCATTTATGAAAAATAATTCGCTGATTTATAGTCTTTTTTGATTGATTTTTGCTTCAAAATTTATGTTTTAATATTTATGTTTGTACTAAACAAAATAATTATGAACAAGTCAGAAATAGCAAATCAAACTTATGAAGATTTCCTTAAGGAAGTTCAAGATCAATATCAAGGTAAAGATTTAGAGAGGCAAAGTGAATTTTTGAAGGAAAAAGGATTATCTAAGAAACAAGTTGACGATTTTTTAGAAGACGACATAAAGTTAGAAAAAGCGCCATTGTTAACTCCTAAGCAAAAAGAAGCTATTGAAACTTCGCGTAATAGAGCTGTAGCAGTTGGTGTAGTAGGTACTATTGCAGCTGTAATTATAGGTCTAACAACTCCTATTACTTGGCCGGCAGTTCTTGTTGCTATGATAGCTTTAGCAGCTGCTTCTAAGGGAATTATTGATCAAGGTACCCTAGATAAGGAAGAGATAAAAGAAAGAGAAAATAATAGATTAAATACTAAATACAGAAGCTTACAAGCGAAACGTCTTTTACATACTATTTTAAAAGATCTAAATGTAGAAGGGAAAACACCTACAGTAGAAGGTTTAGAAAGGGAATTAAATGAATTACAACTTTTCCCTTCAGAAGAAGCTGTACAAAAAGAATTGAAAACACAAGGGGTCAATATAGAAGAATTGGAACAGCAACGAGCTAAAAAAATAGCGGATAAAAAGAAAGAGTTATTAGCTGATAAACACAGAGAAAATCCTTTGTTTAATGGTGATATTTCAGATAAAGAGGCTATAAGAGCATTAGGTGAGACGGAATTAGATCAAGATTTATATGAAGCAAGAAATAAGAAAGATGAGATAGAAGAAAACTTAATACCTGAAAATTTACGTGATTTATATATTGCAGTAAGACAGTTAAGAAGGTCACAGGAATATAAATCAGAGCAGAATGAAAGAAATGGAGGACAAAGAGATGAGCTTGGTACGCTTGGAAATTTAGCTCATGAAAAGAAACCTGTAGCACAAGAAGACGTGAGCATGTCAGCACCTACTACTAGTCTTAAACCTGGTGCTGAAAGACATTTACCAGGAGGAGAAGCTACTAAAGC
>CAYYNF010000013.1:0-18859 GCA_964472695.1 uncultured Flavobacteriaceae bacterium | reverse complement strand
CTAGTCTTAAACCTGGTGCTGAAAGACATTTACCAGGAGGAGAAGCTACTAAAGCTCCTAGTAGAAGAATTAAGAATGCCGTAATTGGTCTTTTCTAATAAAGTATTTCGTTAATTACTATTATATTACAGTTATAATTAATCCCAAACGTTTTGTTTGGGATTTTTTTTAGAGGTGTGGCATTAAATCATAAAGTGTGTAAAATTTATTTTGCACTAGAATGGAAAAAGAAACGACTTATATCTATCATCATAATTCTAAACTATATTAGTTAACATTCTTATTTACTATGTGTTATTGTTGGTATTACAGAGTGAAAAAGTCTATTTTTGATGCAAAATATAGTATACTATGCCACATATAGATGATACAGTTGAATCTCAAGTATTATTTCAGCAACATACAGAACAGTTTGAAAATCAAAGTCTGGATTTGGTGCGAAAAAGCACAATAGAGTATGAATCTAAAATTTCGAAGTTAACAAAAGAAATAGAGGATTTACCTAAATTCACTTCAAACCAAAAACGTAATCTTGATCGTCTTCGTACAACATCAGGAGTATTAGCATTGGTAGGACTTACGTGTGTACTTGTTGGCATCTTTATGGCGAATCCACCTATCGTATTAGGAATAGTCGGAGGAGGTCTATTGATAGCAGGTGCTATGGGAGTATTTGGAACTGACTGGGCTTTATCTTTACATAACAGTCGAGTAAGAGGAGAAGAAACTATTAAGCAACTTGAAAAGAATAAAAACGATCTCCAAGAAGGTCAGCAATTAGCAACAGGAGTTACTTTAGATCAAAACAGTGCTATGGTCACTACTCATGTTTTAGATACAAGTCCGAAAAAGGATGAAAAAAGCGTTCAAACATTAAAAGGTACTGTTTCTGGTAAAGAAAATAAAAAGTTAAGAAGAATGAGGTCTTAGTTTTGGATTGCCTTGTTAATTTTTAATTCAAAAAAACCTGAAAGCTTATAAAAAGCTTTCAGGTTTTTTTTGAATACTACTTATACCTGAGTTTAAAAAAGATCAGTAGAGCTGCATTTACAAAGGTTACTAAGTTACCTAGAATAAGAGATATACTTTCAATTAATAGTCCGTAACATAGCCAAAAACCAATTCCTGTTACTGTAAGCAGTAACATAGGTAGCGAGATACTCTCTGTGGATTTTGTCTTTCCCGTTTTGTACACTTGTGGTATAAAAGCTGATGTTGTTAAAATAGCTCCAACACCGCCGATCCATTCAATTGTTTCAGGATTCATAATAGTAAAAATTTAACCTACAATATTTATAATTTTGCCAGGTACTACAATTACTTTTTTAGGAGTTCGTCCGTCTAGTTGTTTTTGAGTACGCTCATCGGCTAATGCGATCTTTTCGATTTCATCTTTAGAGAGGTCTAAAGGCAAGTCTAATTTGAAACGCATTTTACCATTAAACGATACTGGATAAACTTTGTTACTTTCTTTTAGGTGCTTTTCTTCGAAAACAGGAAACTTTTCAGTCGAAATGCTTGTAGTATTCCCTAACTTATTCCACAGTTCTTCAGCAATATGTGGTGCATAAGGTGATACTAAAATGGCTAACGGAGTTAAAATAGTTTTGCTAGTACATTTTTGAGCTGAAAGTTCGTTTACACAAATCATAAAAGTACTCACTGAGGTATTAAAAGAGAAGTTCTCAATATCCTCAGTTACCTTCTTGATGGTTTTATGTAAGGTCTTTAAGTTATCTTTAGTAGGTTCCTTCTCCTCTACTTTTAGCCCGTTATCGTCAGCGTATAGTTTCCAAAGTTTCTTTAAGAAACTGTGTACTCCTGTAATTCCTGCGGTGTTCCAAGGTTTCGCTTGCTCTAATGGTCCTAAGAACATTTCGTACAAACGTAACGTATCTGCTCCGTATTGCTCGCAAATATCATCAGGATTTACAACGTTAAACTTTGACTTTGACATCTTCTCAACCTCACGTCCTACTATGTATTTATCGTCTTCTAAAATAAATTCAGCATCAGCAAACTCAGGTCTCCAGTTTTTGAAGGCTTCTGTATCCAATTCGTCTGAAGCATTTATAAAACTTACATGAGCATGAATTTTTTGTACATCTTTCCCTTCAATAAGTCCTTTCGATACAAATGTATTAGTCCCTGAGATACGGTATACAAACGCACTTGTTCCCAAAATCATTCCCTGATTAATCATCTTTTGGAAAGGTTCTTCTACATTTAGATATCCTAAATCGAAAAGGAACTTCGTCCAAAAACGAGAATACAGAAGATGTCCTGTACCGTGTTCACTTCCTCCTACATAAAGATCAACGTTTTTCCAGTATTCTAAAGCCTCTTTAGTGGCAAATTCTCCCTTATTGGTAGCATCCATATAGCGGAACAAGTACCATGAGCTTCCTGCCCATCCTGGCATGGTATTTAGCTCTAACGGGAAAATAGTTTTATTATTAATTTCAGTATTGGCAACTACCTTATTGTTAATGGTATCCCAAGCCCAAGTTGTAGCACGTCCTAATGGTGGTTCACCTTCCTCGGTAGGTAGGTATTTTTCTACTTCAGGTAAATTTAATGGTAGGTGTTCAGTAGCTATTAGTTGTGGCATACCATTTACATAATAAATTGGGAAAGGCTCTCCCCAGTAACGCTGACGACTAAATACCGCATCACGTAATCTATATTGTGTTTTTCCCTGTCCTTGACCTTGAGTTTCTAAAGTTTTGATAACAATAGCTGCTGCCTCTTTAGCAGGTAAATTATCAAGGAAATCTGAGTTTGTGATTACGGCATTTGTTTTATCAGTATACGCCTGTTCCGAAATATCTTGATCTTTAAAGATATTAAGAATAGGAATGTCAAAATGCTTTGCAAAATCCCAGTCACGTTGGTCACCACAAGGTACAGCCATTACAGCTCCTGTTCCGTAGCTTGCTAGTACATAATCTCCAATCCAAACAGGTACGGGTTTCTTAGTGAACGGGTGCTCAGCATAAGCTCCTGTAAATACTCCTGAAATTGTTTTTACGTCAGACATACGATCACGTTCACTACGTTTTGCAGTAGCTTCTATATAAGCCTCTACAGCTGCTTTTTGTTCATCGGTAGTAATTTCAGCCACCAAAGGATGTTCCGGTGCTAGTGTCATGAAACTTACCCCAAAAATTGTGTCAGGGCGTGTTGTAAACACGTCAATCGTAGTTGGATTGTCATGATTTTTAATAGGTAATATATTAAAAGATACCGCTGCACCTACCGATTTCCCAATCCAGTTACGTTGCGTTTCTTTAATAGATTCAGACCAGTCTAAATCCTCTAAACTTTCTAGCATACGGTTAGCATACGCCGAAATACGCATACTCCATTGGGTCATTTTTTTACGTACTACAGGGTGCCCACCACGTTCTGAAAGACCATTAATGATTTCATCATTTGCTAGTACTGTTCCTAGTTCAGGACACCAGTTTACCTCGGTATCTGCTAAGTAAGCTATACGGTATTTTAGTAAAATTTCTTGTTGTTGTTTATCAGAAAAAGCTTGCCATTCTATTCCTGAAAATAGTGGAGTATTTTCATCACAAATAGCTTCAACACCTGAATTACCAGAAACGTTGAATTTTTTGATTAAGGTTTCTATTTTTTCAGCTTTATCAGCTTTTGTGTTGTACCACGAGTTGAATAACTCACCAAAAATCCACTGTGTCCATTTGTAGTACTCAGGGCTACTGGTACGTACTTCTCGAGACCAGTCGAATGAGAAACCTATTTTGTCTAACTGCTGGCGATAACGATCAATATTAGTTTTAGTGGTAATAGCAGGGTGTTGTCCTGTTTGAATAGCGTATTGTTCAGCAGGTAATCCAAATGAGTCGTACCCTTGTGGATGTAACACATTAAAACCTTGATGTCTTTTATAACGGGCGTAAATATCACTAGCAATATATCCTAGTGGGTGCCCTACGTGCAAGCCTGCTCCTGATGGGTAAGGAAACATATCTAAGGCATAGTATTTTGGTTTTTCAGAGCTATTTTCAGCTTTGAAAGTTTGATTCTTTTCCCAGTACTCTTGCCAATTTTTTTCAATGGCTTTAAAATCGTATTTCATGATCGTATCTGCTATTTTTAATGTCCCAAATTTACGATTTTAAGATGAGTTAATATAGAGGAGGGATTTGTACATGAAAATATTTAAAGACTTTTCAAATTCCATAATGCTTTTGTATGTATTATTTTGAAAAACAGTATAGTTAAATCTTTGTAATTTATGTAATTTCGTTAAAAAAAGTATAATGATTACAAAGATCACTCCTCCAACAGTACAACAGTCACAAAATCCTACTACAGGAAATTTATCACTTCCGATTGATATGTTAGAAATTTCGACTTATGATTTAATTATACGTAATCAATTTCTTCTAGATGTTAATGATTTAGTTGATGAAGATATTTTTATACCTGATACTTCATTGTTAGAAAGGCTTACTCAAGACAATACATATAGATTTATTGACCAATACGATGAGCAGGGTAATCATATTCTTATCGATATTGATGAATTAGCAGTTCAAAAATTTACACAACTTCGAGATAGAATTGCTAGAAGATCATTAAGTTTTGACCAACTATCAGAGGAAGCTCAGGGTGAGTTTATGGGCTTATTCAAAAGAACATATGATAGTATTGCTTTTGCTGAACTTCATCAAACTAAAACCATATTAGAGGAAGGAATTTCATCCAAAAAATATGGTATTAATGCAGCTATTACTGCAGATGAAAATTTGGTTTTAGTTTCTCGATATTTTGCAAAACAGCTCGAAAAGGTATTTGATGGAAATCGTGAACAAGCTGCTAAAGCTGTAAAACATTTAATGAGTTTAAACAAGAAGTTAACCGAATTGGGTAAACAAGTAACTATTCCTGATGAAAGTGAATCAGTTGCTGGAATTTTCAGAGATACTCCTCATAAGCCTGTCCAATCAGATATTAGTAGTGTTATAGTAGAATTACTCGTTCATAGTGCTATTGATAATAATAGCTCGAACACGGTAAGAGATTTTTTTCAAGATTTATTTGCTCATATTGAAGTATTAGCTTCACAAGCTAGGCTTCAGTCAGATGATATAGATTCATTTGCAGATCGTATGCAGTCTTACAGTAATGAAGTTCATAAGCTACATACTCCTCCTCTTGTATTACCAGGTTCTAGTATGAATCCAATTTTTTTAGCCTTTATGGAAGTCGAAAATGAGCAACGCCTTATGACACGTTCAGGAATTGTACGACGTATTCCAATAAGTGCTATTACAGAGGTGGGTCAGCAAACTTCTACTACTACACAACAAAGGCAGAATATGACTACAAGAAGATAGTAGTTATACTCTGAAAGGATATCTAGTATTTTGTACGAATTTGATTATTATTTATATGGTAATTGAATTCGTATAAGTTGTTTTTGTAACGTTTAAAAAACCTGTGTTTCCTTATTTATACGACCAAAGTGTTTTTATTGTCGTTATTGTGTTGTTTTTGTCGTGTGTTTTGTATTTTGTATGTTGAAATGTCTATTTTATACTTTTAACTTGATACTATTTTATGACAAAAACTACTATTTTAAGCATACTAAGTTTCTTTTCTATTATACATGTAATAGCTCAGATAGAATACTCAAAGATTACCCAAGAGAGTTACGATAATTACACAAATACCTATAATTATACGTATTGGAATAATAACTGGAAGACCCAAAATACAGGAAATAGTTTTAGTGTATTAACGAGTTCTTTTTATTTGAATATTGATTATGATAGTTTGAATATTAATAGTTTACTGATTAATAATGAGAATATTGATACTCAGGAGGCCTTTACAGCTTTAGATGAGGAGGTATTTGATGCTGATTATAATGCTACTATAGATTATGCTATTTTACAAAATGGTACGGTTGCTTATCAAAAAAGTAATACGCCTACTAGTAAAGGAGCTGCAGATAGCCAGATGGCAAAGTATGGTGTGTGGTATAATACCCGATTTGTAAGTACTAATTTCACGAACTCCCCTCCTATTGTGCCTTATCACACAGGTATTGAGTTTTCAAATTGGCATGATAGATTACAAGTAGTGTTTCATGTAAAACCTACTGCTGATATTACTAATGGTCAGTTACAGTTTTCTTTTGAAATACCTGATGAATATGCTACATTATATACTACCGATGACGGCACCTTTGCTTTTGCATCACCGTTAGATAAGGGATTTGTGATAAAATCGGGGCAAAATGTAGCTCATATTACTCGTGATGGTAATACAATAACAGTAACCTCAGCAGCACAGAATTTACAAACTAATACAGCCTATAAGGTAGGTTTAGTAGTAGCACCAATTAAAGAACAACTTTCGCAGAATTATTCAACAGTTTTCGATAAAGATGAGCCTGTTGGTGTTACTTATTACAATACCACTTCAGGTAGTGAAATTACCAGTACTGATTGGAAGTTTTATGATGCTGATGAGCAAATACACTATTTAAAATTACCTAATACGAATATGGGGTATTTTAATTGTGGGAATCAAGATGTATTGTATGAGCAGGATATTCAATTATCTAACTCTACAAATGTTGATAAAACGGTAAAGTTATGTTTGTTTAAACAGTCGGCGAATGTGACAGGATTCAATTCTTTAATTTGTAATCAAAATGGTGATCCTTCAGGAATTCCTTTACAAGTTTCTAAGAACTGGCATACTACAAAAGATCAGTTATTTTCAGGTTCTTGGTATTATGGGTATACAGAAGTTGTAGTTCCTGCTAATACCACTATTAATTTTAAACATCGAGAAACTGCCGCTAAGTGGGGAGAAACTTACTCAGCTTCTTCACATCAGCTTTCAGTTGTGGGGGCAGGAATACCCCGTGGAGGATGGTTAGAAGCCGCTCTTGGAACTTTTGGTGAGAATATTACTCATTCACCAGACTATGAATATGGAAATTCTAATGGTTGTGATCTACGTCCTTTTTTGGTTACGAATGAGGCTTATGGAGGTACTTCCAGAGAATGTGGCTGGACAGGTAATGTAGGGGGTATAGATATGTTTGTTTATAAAGATGCCTCTAATACACGTAGGTATCAGTCTCAGGTGAAGACACAGTTTAAAAAATACTCACCTAATCTTACAGAAACTTCGATATCAGCTTTGTCTTCTGATGAAAAGCTTAAATTTGATTATACTTTTTACCTCAACCGTTCTGATGATTTTACTAGAGTGTATTATAAGGTTAAACTTGAGGCATTAGAAAATGCTAGTTTTTCTCGATTTGACTTATTTCAGTTAGGAGGAGATATTTATAATATTTACAAAGCTCAGGCTGTAGTATATGGTAATAATGACGGAGCTGTAGCTAGCTTCACACCTAACAATAACGGATCCAATGATTATACAACAAATGCGATTCCTTTGGAGGGGGACGATCCTTGGGTATGGGCCGGAGATGGACTTTATTATACAGGAGCGGCTAATTATCCAGACGGTATTCATATTGATACTGATAACGGTATGATTATTAGAGAGTATAGTGCTAGTTTTGCAGGTGTATCTAATAATATCCCTTATTTCAAAGAGCGTTCTTCTTCGATTGGGTTTTCTGCATCAAATGGGAATAATCCTACTTCCTATTGCATTGTTCCCCCTCCTAGTGTTACTTCTTTTGTGGCAGGAGATACTATGGAGTTACTTGTTGAGGTTGCTGTTTTACCAAAACAGCAAGGAGATTATTATGGTCCTAATGAAAAGTTTTTAGATGCACTAGCTAGTTATGCAGGTACTTATGATTTATTATATAGGGAATCTAATGGAAATCAAATTATAGCAAGTTCCCCAACCAATACTGTTCATACAAGTTATCCTCTCACTGTAGAGAGTGAAAATGATACTGCATTAGTAGAAATTACAGGAGGAAAAGGCTATGTTCCAGTTGTTTTTTCAGGCTTAACCAATATTAGCGATCCTATATTATGGCAGTCTAAAGGTGATGGTTGTTGGGAGATAGTAGATCAGTCAGTAAACGGAAAAGATTTTTGGCAAGCAGAATATGTAAAAGAAAGTCAAGATTTTAATTTGATTTATAATGTGAATCAGGATAATGACTCTGATGATGCTATACAAACGAGTTATTATTATTTAGGAGCTGCTCCTCCAGAACCAAGTTTAATAGTACAATCACTTATTGTAGGGGAGTCTTGGAGTTCCAATGCTGAGGTGACTGTTGCATTAGATAGTGATAGTGTCACTTTAGCCCCACAGGTACGTCAACATGGTATCAACTCTGTAGGTATTGAAGAGAATTATGTATGGACATTACCTGATGAAGGATCTTATGTAGGACGAGTACTTAGAGTATCACCAGTTACTGAATCTGATTTAGGTGATTATCATGTTATTTATACTGATGCTTATGGGTGTACTGACGCTGTAAATTATACCATTTCAGCCGAAGTATTGAGTACTTCTACTTTAGAGTCTCCTGATAACCAGGCTCATATTTATCCTAACCCGGTAGTTGATTTTCTATACAGTAATACGGTACTAGAAAATATAGAGGTATATGATTTAAGTGGATCTTTACTATTATCTTTTCAGAATACGAATCGTATCGATTTGACAGCTCTATTATCAGGTATTTATTTTGCTAAGATCACTTATAGAGGAAATACTTATATTAGAAAACTTGTTAAACAGTAGTTTGTAATAATTGAAGGTATTTTTTGGGGTAAATACTTTATCTGATACAATTAATTTGTAAATTGATTTTGTTAATTATAATAATTTAAAAAGTTATGGGATTTATTTCTTTTATGAAAAGTGCTGGAGCCAAGTTAGGTATTATTCAGTCGGAAGAAGAAGAACAAGCAGAAGCTCTAGCAGCACTAGAAGCTTCTAATACTGCAGCAGCTGAAAAAATGATCAATACAGTAACCGATTTGTGTTTAGAAGTAGAGGATCTTAATGTTAGTATTGCAGGAGACACAGCCACTATAACAGGAATTGCTTTAGATCAGGCTACTAAAGAAAAAGTAGTGCTAGTAGTAGGAAATACAGAGGGTATTGCAGTAGTAGACGACCAGTTAACTACTCAACCAGTAGAGGAAGCTATAGAGGAAGTACCACAAGCTACTTATCATACAGTAGAGAAAGGAGACACCTTAAGTAAAATTGCGAAGCGTGTGTACGGAAATGCAATGAAATATCCAGTGATTTTTGAGGCTAATAAGCCAATGCTTAAAAATCCTGATCTAATTTATCCAGGACAAGTATTACGTTGTCCTCCTTTAGAAGCATAATTCTATTTTGAAAAAAGATAAGTTAAAAACAGTCATTGATACAATTCAATGGCTGTTTTTTTGATTAATTTTGTCTTCAATTGCATAATCTATTCACTAACTTTTTAATACCTCTAAATTACTACTATGCCAATACAAGCCCCTTTTAATCTAACAAAATGGATCGAAGAAAATAGAGATTTATTGAAACCTCCTGTAGGAAATAAAAATTTATACAAGGATGCAGGTGATTATATAGTGATGATTGTAGCAGGTCCTAATGCCCGTAAGGACTATCACTATAACGAGACTGAAGAACTGTTTTATCAGCTTGAAGGTACTATTGAAGTGCACATTCAAGAAGACGGGAAGAAGCGTACCATGAAGTTAGGACCTGGAGATATGTATTTACATCCAGCTAAAGTACCACATTCACCAGTACGTCATGAAGGTTCTATAGGCTTAGTCATTGAACGAAAGCGTAAAGGAACAGGTATGCAGGACGGTTTATTATGGTTTTGTGATAAGTGTAATCATAAACTACATGAAGTATACTTCGAATTACAGGATATCGAAAAAGACTTTTTAGGGCATTTTAAAGATTTCTATAGTAGTAAGGATCTTAGAACTTGTGATTGTTGTCAGCATGAAATGGAAGTTGATGAGCGATTTATGTAATCTCACATACCGATGTAATTTTTTTAGTATCACCCCAATAAAAAGCCAGTTATGACCACAGAACAGATTCAGCAACATTTAGATAATTTAGGAATTAGTAGTACAGCACAAGGCACAGCTATAGGTAGTCAGTATTTCGTATCTCAGAATACTATAAATAGCTATTCACCTGTAGATGGTGTTAAGATTGCTGAGGTTAGTTTAACTACAGATGAACATTATGAAATGCTTGTTGAGCAAGCTCAGGACGCTTTTAAAATGTGGCGTAAAGTACCTGCCCCTAAACGCGGAGAATTAGTACGTTTGTTTGGTGAAAAATTACGTGATAAAAAACAAGATTTAGGTGTGTTAGTATCCTATGAAATGGGAAAGTCATTACAAGAGGGACTAGGTGAGGTTCAGGAGATGATTGATATTTGTGACTTTGCTATAGGACTTTCACGTCAGTTACATGGATTGACTATGCATTCAGAAAGACCTAATCATCGTATGTATGAACAGTACCATCCTTTAGGAATTGTAGGTATTATTTCAGCATTTAACTTTCCTGTTGCAGTATGGGCTTGGAATACAGCATTAGCTTGGATTTGTGGGAATGTATGTATATGGAAGCCTTCTGAAAAAACACCTTTATGTGCTATTGCCTGTCAGCAGATTATTGCTGAGATTTTAGATAAAGAAGAATTACCTAAGGCATTATCTTGTCTAGTAATGGGAGATGCAAATCTTGGAGAGAAGATAGCCAAAGATACACGAATTAGTTTAGTATCAGCTACAGGTTCTACACGTATGGGACGTAGTGTAGCCGTAAATGTAGCAAAACGTCTTGGTAAAGTATTGTTAGAACTTGGCGGAAATAATGCTATGATTATTACACCTTCTGCAAACTTAGACTTAGCACTTAATGCCGCAGTATTTGGGGCTGTAGGAACAGCAGGACAGCGTTGTACTACTACAAGAAGATTAATTGTGCATGAAAGTCAATTAGAAGCTGTAAAAACGGCTTTAAAAGGTGTCTATGAGCAGTTGCGTATTGGAACACCTTTAGATGAGAATAATCATATAGGTCCATTAATTGATAGTCAGTCCGTAACACAATATCTAGAGGCGATTCAGCAAGCTAAAGCACAAGGAGCATCTGTTGTGATTGAGGGTACAAAATTAGAAGGAGAAGGTTATGAGAGTGGTTGTTATGTAAGTCCTAGTATTTTTGAGACAACAAACGACCTACCTATCGTACAAACCGAAACTTTTGCACCGATACTTTATCTTATTTCGTATGACGGTGATATTGAGAATGCTATTGATATACAGAATAATGTATCTCAAGGTTTATCTTCTACTGTAATCACTAATAATTTCCAAGAATCGGAGACTTTCCTCTCAGCTTGGGGATCTGATTGTGGTATCGCTAATGTAAATATAGGTACTTCGGGAGCCGAGATTGGTGGAGCATTTGGAGGTGAAAAAGATACAGGTGGCGGGCGTGAGTCGGGTTCTGATGCTTGGAAATCTTATATGCGTCGCCAAACGAATACGCTTAATTTTTCGTCTAAATTACCCCTTTCACAAGGAATTAAATTTGAATTTTAAAAAGCAATATGAGATCATGAGGGAGATACAAGGAGTACGATCAGATGATTGTATCTCTATTTTATGAAATGCCCCTAATATACTCTATACTTTTAAGAGTAAGGTAGTATAGTGATTCGGTGTTTTCAGGTAATTCTGTTTCAGATTTTATTTCAAGAAATACCGTATTATCATCATAACCTACCTTTTCAGGTAGGTTATTAACTTGTTGTATATGCGGGAAAGATAACTTGCATTTACTATCACTAAAGTAGATGTATACTACAGGAACTCCTTTAAAAGTGTAGCAGGGTTTCATACATTTAAAAGATTCGTAAAGCCCTGTCTTAAGTATTAGTTTACGGACAGCTAAAAAGAATTCTTTTTGTTTAACTTCAATAAAATAAGCTTCAATATAAGGGTGCATAGTAGTAGTGATATTCTCTTTTTACCAATAAAGACAAATTATTTATTACTACCCTACACTTATCAAAATTTTAACCCTATTTTGGGTATTTTACACCTACTTTACTATGTATATTTCAATTGGTATTAGAAGTAGTCATACAAAATTTTTTATCCATGAATCGTATTGAAGACTACCCTTTATCCTACTTTAGGACCTTTTCCCTTGTTTCTATTATTATCCTTACCAGGTTCTTTAGTATCAGGTGATATACCAAACATAGCTCCTACCAATGATGAAATAGTTCCTATAGCAGGTTGCTCTTGTGTTTTTTCATAACTATTTATGGGGTGTCTAAAGTCTTCCATCGTACTTTGTGTATTATCCTCGGTACTACTAGGTTTAGCTTCAATACTTTCTTTATCAGATTTAGCTTTTTCCTCAGCCCTTCGTTGCTCCATATTCATAGAGGTCATCATTACTCCTGCTGTTCCTGGAGCTGATGTAGCGGCCATAATAGCACTTTCTATATCAATGTTATCCCAAAAGCTTCTATTCCTTTTGCTAGCTTTACTGGTTTCGTCTTGACTACTACTTTCTTCTTTACTCCTAATTGAAAAACCATTTGTTAAACCGAAGAAATTACCAGTTCTTTCCTCATTTTTTTTTCCTTTTCCCATATCTTAAAATTATTAGTATGTTGTGTTAAAAATTATTTGTTTTTTTACTTAATTAGTAACCAGATATGTATTTGGAGTAGTGCTATTTTTAAGTATGATTGTTAGAGTATCTAGGTTTATTAACTCCTTTATTCAAAAAGTAGGTGTAATTTCTAATTGTCAGATTTGCCTCCCTTTTCTTTTAGGTGAAGGAGTTGCTGTTCTGTTAGTATTATTAGATAATGATGATGACGAGCGTTCACGAGACAAAGTACGACTACTACTTACACCTCTTGCTTCTTTAGGGGAGTCCCCAGGTAATTTTAAATCACTCTCGTCACTAGTGCTTCTCTGTTCTAGCTGTTTTCTACTTTCTGAATACATACTATTCGCATTCAGGTATCGTTCGTACTTTTCAGGAGATTTGTCTGCAATTAAGGTAATGCTAAATGCTAAATGGCGATAATGGTTTATAAATTCTCTAGAAAAATATTGTAAACGTTCTTTATTTTGAGATTCATTTGATTTAAGACTTTCTTTTTGATAAAGAGAGGCAAACATTTCACAAAAAGTTAAACGATTTTCTAATAATTCATCACGCTGCATTTCTCGTCTATTTAGAGAAACAATAGTTCCAAATTTCATACTATCAGTTATATTACTTGGAAACTTTTCATTTTTTAGTATTTTCCTAGAAAGATCTAAAAATCTATTGTTAACCTCTTCTAGTTTTTCTGATTTATAAGGTTCTTCTATGCCACTCATTATTGAGCTAAAATTACGCTTTAAGTACCTTAGATGCTCAAGGCTATAAAGGTCTTTCTTTAGTTCTAGAGTATCTTTGTCTAAGCTTAGTCCAGCAGTATCACATAGTTTTTCCAGTTCGAGACAGGCACGTGGTCCAGATCCGAATATATCCTTAGTCAATTTTAGATAATTTTCTATATTCCTATTATCCAAAAAATGCTCAGGTGGTAATGATTGTACATAAGCATTTCGGGCTTGTTGTAATGCTTCAATTACTGTAGTACTAACTTCCCCTTTTTTTTCTTTTGAAGCTTCTTTTTTCGCAGCTTTATATTCTTTTATTACCGTTTGAAAGTTTACATATTCCTTAGATTGTTCGTTGCTATTTTCATTATTATAATGATCATCTCTCATAATTATGATTTATTTGGAGTGAAATAAGTCGCAAATATAAACATAAGTCTTTGGTAATCAAAACACTAAAATGTTTTCGGGATTGATTTATTTACTAAAAAAATTAAAAAACAGAGTTCAGTTTGATGATCGGTCCGAATCATATTTAAAAGACATATTTCATTCACAAACATCTGAGGTTGTATTATGGAGTATATTTCACACCTTGACTTTCCTTCTTTTCTTGATGTTTAGGTATGATTCTAGAGGATCTATCATGCGTTGTTATAGTAGTATTCTGTTTTAGCTCTTCTGCACGATCTATAGGGCTTGTAAAGTTATTTAGATCTTCAGATTCACCTATGCCTTCACTTTTAGTATCAACTCCCGTATCGCTACCAAACAGAGCGTCTATAATGCTAGTTTCCTTTGATAAAAAGCCTGTGCCAAAGTCATAACTGGGTCTATAAGGCGATTCTTCAGTTTTTTTTGAAGATTCTTTTCTTGTTCTGGTTGCTATTGCTTCATATACCCCTGTGTCTTCAGGATATACTTCAGATAGTACTTCTGCATTTTGTGATGTATTTGTTGTTTTTTCTTCCTTTTCCGTGTTATATGATAATTTAGCCATAATTTTTAATTGGTATAAGTATTCTAGTTTTCTCTTAGTTTAAGATTCTTTTTTTTCAGTAAGTACAATGGTCACACTTTCAACGTCACCACCTATAGGAGGGTTTATTTTACTTACCTCCACAGTAGCTTCATTCACAAAGTTTACTTCACTAAAGATACGGTCAAGGATACGTTGTGCTACGTGTTCTAATAGTTTACTACGAACCGCCATTTCTTCTTTTACAATACGATTAAGTTGCACATAATCAACAGTATCACATAGTTCGTCAGACTGACACGATTTCTCAAAATTTGCTTCTACTTTTAGATCTACTCTATATTCTGAACCAATTAAGGCCTCTTCTTTTAAGCATCCATGATTGGTATATACACGTATATTGTTTAGTTTAATAATTCCCATAAATAATTATTTAGTACTGATTTGATAATAAGTTAGTTGTAGGTTTACTTGATCTATCCAACTAAATTATTAATTAATTTATCGATACAAATGTAATATCTATTCATAAGCATTTATATTTTTGTTATATAAATTTAAATGATCTCAACAATATGAAGCAGGATACTAAATCTCTGAACTTTATCGAACAAATTATTGAAAATGACCTTCAGCAAGGTTATACCCAAGATGAGTTGCGTTTTCGTTTTCCGCCAGAGCCGAATGGCTATCTTCATATCGGACATGTTAAGGCAATTTGCATTAGTTTTGGTTTAGGGGAACATTACAATGCTCCTGTAAATTTAAGATTCGACGATACCAACCCAGCAAAAGAGTCACAAGAGTATGTAGATGCTATTAAGAAAGATGTTTCTTGGTTAGGATATCAGTGGGATAAAGAATGTTATTCGTCGGATTATTTTGAGCAATTACACACTTGGGCAGTTAGCTTAATAAAGCAAGGGAAAGCTTATGTCGATTCGCAGACTAGTGAGGCTATGGCAGAGCAAAAAGGAACACCTACACAACCTGGTGTAGCCAGTCCTTACAGAGATCGTTCTGTAGAAGAGAATTTACAGTTATTTCAGGAAATGAAAGAGGGGAAATACCCTG
Organism: uncultured Flavobacteriaceae bacterium; assembly: GCA_964472695.1. Lineage (GTDB taxonomy): Bacteria > Bacteroidota > Bacteroidia > Flavobacteriales > Flavobacteriaceae > Aquimarina. The sequence continues at coordinate 3,403 of CAYYNF010000013.1, read as the reverse complement.
AAGGTACACATGTGTTGCGTGCTAAAATTGATATGACACATACGAACATGCTTATGCGTGATCCGCTTATGTATCGTATTATGCATAAGCACCATCAGCGTTCGGGAGATCAGTGGTGTATTTATCCAATGTACGATTGGACACATGGAGAGAGTGATTATATTGAGAAGGTATCACATTCTTTATGTTCTTTAGAGTTTAAACCTCATAGAGAACTCTATGAGTGGTTTCTAGAAAATATTGAAACCACACATAGGTTGCCAAAACAGCGAGAGTTTGCACGTTTAAATCTGAATTACACGGTAATGAGTAAGCGTAAATTACTACAACTTGTGGAAGATAATGTCGTTTCAGGGTGGGACGATCCTCGTATGCCTACTATTTCAGGTTTACGTAGAAGAGGTTATACGCCAAGAGCTTTACGTAATTTTGTAGATACAGTAGGGGTAGCTAAACGTGATAACATTATTGAACTATCTTTATTAGAGTATTGTGTACGTGAAGATCTCAATAAAATAGCCACGAGGGTAATGGGAGTGTTAGATCCTATTAAGTTAGTAATTACTAATTACCCAGAAGATAAAGTAGAATATTTAGAACTTGATAACAATCCCGAGCAAGAGAATGCAGGTGTACACTTAGTACCATTTTCTAAAGAATTATTCATCGAAAGAGAAGATTTTAAGGAAAATGCTAGCTCTAAGTTTTTCCGATTGACACTGGGTAAAGAAGTACGTTTAAAAGGGGCGTATATTATTAAAGGAGAGTCGGTAGTAAAAGATGCTGAAGGAAATATTACTGAAATTCATTGTACTTATGATTCTGATAGTAAATCGGGGTCAGGTAGTGAGGCTTCTTTACGTAAAGTAAAAGGAACTTTACACTGGGTGTCTATACAGCACGCCATTCCTGCTGAGGTACGTGTGTATGATAGGTTATTTAGTGATGAAGCTCCTGATGCTCATCAAGATAAATCTTTTATGGAGTTTATTAATACAGATTCCTTAAAAACGGTACAGGCATTTGTTGAACCTCATTTAGAAGAAGCGAAGCTAGGAGAGCATTTCCAGTTCACACGTTTGGGCTATTTTACATTAGATACAGACACAACCAGCGACCAGATGGTATTCAATAAAACCGTAGGGTTAAAGGATTCATGGGCAAAACAAAAGCCAAAAGCACCAGTGGTATCTCAGAAAACATCGCAGCAGCCTAAAAATTCACAGCCAAAGAAATCGGCTTTTAGTGAAATTCAAAAGTTAGGTAAAAAGTATGCAAACCTCCCTGAAGCTAAGCAACATAAGGTCAAAGAAACGATTCAAGGGCTTGCGAAAGAAGTAAGTTATGAGGACTTAGCTTCTTTATTTGGTACAGCAAAGAAAAAGGTGGGAACTCGTATCGCAGCTATATTAATATTAGGTGAGTATCTTAAAGATAACCCTGCTACTGAGCAAGCAAAACAATTCGTAACAGAAGCTTTAGAGGATGCTAACGAGCTTTTAGTTACTGAAGCACAGCAATTGTCTTTGTAATTCAATTAATAACCTCTATCATAAAAGTATAATAAATAGCCCTAAGTTTTCATAATATTCTTAGGGCTATTATATTCTTCTACATACTTATATAAAAGATTTTATACTAATAGAACTAGTATGGTCTATCTTCTTAATCTTTGACTTGCTCCTCTTTCAGGAGATGCCATTCTTGTCTCTGAGTTGTCTATAGTAGTACTAGGGCAATATTGAATAGAAGTTGCATCGACAGTAGGTAATTCATACACAGATCCAGTGAATGGAATAGCCGACGTGTGAGTCGTAATAGGAGTAGCACCTACTGAACCTCTATCTGAAGTGCTTATTTCTAATGGAGGAACTGATTCTACGCAAGTTGCGATAGGAATTTCACCTCCTGAACCTCCCCCTGAATTACTTATTCCTGATGAAGTGGTGAAATTAGCTGAATTTTGTCTTAGTCGTCTTCTAGAACTATTTAAGAAACTAAATCTTGATTGTCTTCTATTTGAGTTAGTTTCTTCTGTGTTGTCTTTAGTTCTATTTATATTTCTTTTTTTATCAATTGTAGTAAAAACGTCTATTAGATTTTTGCGAGTAGGACTTAGAACTATTTCTTTATCTATATCTTTTTTATCCGCATTATCTAAAATACCAGACAAAGCGGCTTCAATTAGTAGGGAATGCTCTTCTTCAGATAGTTCTTCTACAGGGAAGCCTAACTCTTTCAGTGTTTTATTAAAACTTGTGGTGATTGCTTCTTTAACCTCATTTTGTCTAACTAATCTGTTGTTTTGTTCAGTCATTTCTATAGGAGTCATAAAACAATCAAATAGTGTTTCTACGGTATTTGTTCTGGTAATACCTTCATGGTATAGATATACTTCCAAACGCTCTAGGAAAGTATTTATTACATCTTCTGAGTTCAGACGTTCTTCTTCTAAGCGAGAAATACCCGTTCTTTCAGCGTTAATTTCTCTAACAGCATTTATGATATCGATTCTGGTATTCGACATCACGATCATCTCATATTCATCCACATTACTATCTAAATTTAACCAAAAGAAACTAGTAGATGAAGCTGCTTTAACAAGTTTATGGCGTTCTTCATTAGATAATGACACTGAGGCAAAGCCTTCTTCACATAATACCTTATTGAAGATACTAGCTATTTCATTTTCATAATCCTCTTTACTCAATCTATTAAAGTCTATATTTCTCATATATTCTTTTAGAGATGTTAAGTAAGATTCTACTATTTCTCGTGGATAATCTAATGCTGTCATATGACTATAGACCTCATTTTGGTTGTTATTTGATCGTCTTGGCATCTTTTTAAAATTAATTACAATGCCAAATGTATGGTAATTAGTTTGTTAAAATATTCATAGATCGACTATGTACTATTTTTCTAGATAGTATACCAATTCATCTTCTCTTAGTAAAATGATACTATATACTGCATAATAATTTTTAATTAGGATTATCACTTTGTGTCAATTTAGTCTTATTAAAAATAATATAAAAGCTTATTTAGCTGATTAAAAGATGTATAGTTTTATCTTATTGTATGACCTCCTTTTAATAGTTAAAATTTATTAAAAATAACTTCTACAGAGCTTGTTTAAGCGGTTTTATAAAAAATGATGAATAGTATTAGGTTTTTTAGTATTTGGAGGCTTAAAACGCTTCTTATTAGTTTTTACAGTTGTAAGACGGTCTATTTATATTTTTTAGAAAAATATGATACAATGGTTTTAGTTACTCTTATGAAAAAGCATTTTTAGGAAGTAATTTTGAATGGAATACGTAAATATAAATTCCGTGAGATAATTTCAGGCGAAGATAATAGTTAAGCATCCGAGGTTTGTATTTTTTGAACTTTACTATTT
>CAYYNF010000012.1:9686-21019 GCA_964472695.1 uncultured Flavobacteriaceae bacterium | reverse complement strand
TAATACTTTTAACATTACGGTTCCTACCATTCCGGTAGCACCTACTACAGCTACTCTCATTTTGTTAGTTTTAATGCCGCTTTGGGCGTTTTAATTTATGAGTCTTTAAAATTATAAAAAGACTAAGCGTAAAAATAGTATATATTTTACAAATAGAATGTGTTAAAAGAAATATTCACATAAATTAACCTTAACTCTATAGTCACACTTTACATCTGGATAAAAGTAAAGTACCCCTCACTTACTCAAACGATCGAATTGAACTATTATAGTTTAAGGTTAAAAACAGAAAAAAAGACAGGAACAATCGAATTATTGATTTTTTATTTTTAAGGTTTTTTTTTATACAATAAAAGGTTAATTTCGCTTATATTCAAAAAAAAACCTTAGAGATGGCGATATTAAATAAAATTAGACAACGTTCCGTTTTTCTGATAGTTATCATTGCTTTAGCGATGTTTTCATTCGTTTTGGCTGATTTATTCCGAAGTGGAGGGCTAAGTGGACAAAAAGCTCAACGTGTTATTGGGGAAGTAAATGGAGAGGAAATTAAAACCGTTGATTTCCAAAAACAGGTAAAACAGCGACAGACAAGAGGAGGAACTAATATGCGTTTAGTGAACTCTATCTGGGATAGAAAAGTAGATGGATTACTAACCGATCAACAAGCAAATAAAGCTGGTATAAAGGTTGGAATAGACCATGTTAATGATTTTTTCAGTAAAATTTTAAGTCAAAATTCACTTTTTACTGATGAGTCAGGTGCTTTTCAATTGGCAAAAGTTCAGGAATACGTTAAGGACGCGAAAGATAATAACCCTGGACGTTACAGAGCGTGGTTAGAATTTGAAAAATCAGTAGAGCAACAAGCTACACAGGATATTTATTATGATATGATTAAGGCTGCCTCTAATGTTTCTGTTAAAGAAGCAATGCTTTCACATAAATTAGAAAACGAAACTGTAGATATCAAGTACGTACAATTACCTTATTCAACAATTGAAGATAGCACTATTGATATCAGTGATGCTGAAATAAATACTTACATCAAAGCTCATAAAAATGATTTTAAACATGATGCTTACACAAGTATCGAGTATGTTAAAATTGATGAAGTTGCTACTGATGAGGATGAAAAAGAAATCCAAAATCAGCTAAAAGATCTGATAAAAGATAAAGAAGAGTTTAATACTATATCAAAAACTACAGAGACTGTTCTAGGATTTGAAAATACTGAAAACTACGTAGATTTTATTGCTGAAAATTCTGATAAGCCATATAATGATAAATATACCTATAAAGTAAAAGCTTCTGAAGAGGTTAGAGAAAACCTTTTTACAGCTGAGATAGGAACAGTTTACGGCCCTTACGAAGAATATGGAAAATACAAATTATCTAAATTACTAGATATAAAGAAAGGTCCTTACAGCTTAAATTTAAAACAAATAGTTATAGCTTGGAATAGTGTAAACACTAGAGCTAATAGAACACAGGAAGAAGCTAAAGTACTTGCTGATAGTTTATTTACTGTAGTCACTAAAGATGTTAGTAAGTTTGGAGTGCTAGCTAAAGAATTTTCAAATCATTTTGCATCAGCAAACAAGGAAGGTGATTTAGGTACTGTACGATATGATGGTCTTGATACTCAAACTGCAAATACTGTATTTTTCATGAAAGGAAATGCACCTAAACTTATCGAGACAGACAAAGGGTATAAAATTGTTAAGGTTTCTGATAGAGATGATATGATGACATTAGCCAAAATTGCTACTATCGAGAAAGAAATCGTTCCTAGTGAAAAAACTATTAATGAAGTATATGCTAGCGCTGTAGATTTTCAATCAAAAGCAAAAGGAAAAGATTTTAAAGAAGTTGCTAAGTCTCTTAACTTAGAGGCAGTGTCTTTGAAAAAGGTCGAAAAACTTGATGAGAGCTTTCCTAATCTTACAAAGCAACGTCCTTTAGTAAAATGGTCTTTCGATGAAGATACAGCAATTGGAGATATTAAAAGTTTTGATGTTGACGAAGGGTATATCATAGCAAAACTTACCACTCGAAAAGAAGCTGGAATTTCATCTTCTGAAGATGCTTCTTCGAGAGTAATACCTCTGTTAAAAAAAGAGAAGAAGGCTGCTAAATTAATAGAAAGTCTTAAAGGTGATGATTTAGCTAAAATTGCTACTAATAATGGTGTTAGTGTAAAAACAGCTACAGGCATTAATATGAAGAATGCAACTATAAGTGGTATAGGTAGAGAAAAAACTGTAATAGGTACTGCATTTGGACTTAAAGAAAATCAAGTATCTAAACCTATAATAGGAGAAAAAGGGGTTTATATAGTACAAGTAACTACTAAAAATAAAGCTCCAGAACTTGCTACTTATTCAGCAATAGCTAAACAAGAATCTTCTAAATTAGAAGCTGAAGCAAAAGATAGGTTATTAGCAGCACTAGAAGCTAATGCTGAAATTCTAGACAAAAGAGCTAGTTTCTATTAGAGAGAATAAATTTAACAGTTCAAAACTTATAAGTAAAACAGCTTCAATCATAACAGATTGAAGCTGTTTTAAGTTTACAGAACTTTATTTATGATACTCTATAAAGAAATAGTCAAAGTCACGTAATACCAACTGAAAACGCACAACCTATTTTTCTTATATCTACTCTAAAAGCTTTACACTTACACAAGGCATAGATAAAAATTTTCATCCATGTGTTTATAAAAACATTATTCAATTTTGAAATGCATTTTATGATTTATAGATTAGTATTTCATTAATGTCATCGATGACACTATGTTTAAAAATAAACTTTCCTTAAGATCACGCTTGTTTATAGCTATGTTTTTGCTGCTGTTAATTTCCTTAGTGGTTACAGCTGTTATCACTTTTTCTCAATATAAAAAAGAGGCAGAGGAATTTCATGCAAAACAACTATCCAGTAAAGAGACCTCTATAAAACAACATATAGATTATGTATTAAGGCGTACCACCTACCCCATAACGACTAGAAATGTTCCTTTAATCTTTAAAGAAAATGATCATATTCACGAGTTATCAGAAATTCATAAAATGCCTATCATTTTATATGATCTTCAAGGTGATTTATTAATTCGTTCCAATGAAACTATAGTAAAAGACACTATTAAACAAGGGATTCCTGGGTTGGTAATATCCAAAATGAACGAATCTCCTGACAAACGATTCATGGTTACTTATGAACGTGAAGGGGCACAATTTAAGGCTTCTTATACATATATTACCGACACTAAATTTAAACCTTTAGCAATTTTAAACTTACCATATTTACAAAACAATGATATTATAAAAAAAGACATTAAAGCATTCATCAAGAAACTTACTTGGGTATATATTTTCATGTTATTACTTTGTCTTGGGTTAGCGTTTTTCATATCTAAATACATTAGTAAATCTCTAACACAAATTTCAGAAAAAATTTATGAGACTCGAATAGGTAGATTAAATAAAAAGATCGAGACGAAAAATACAAGTCCCGAAGTTCAACTACTAGTAGATGCTTATAACAATATGATAGATCAGCTGGAAGAAAGTGCTGTGAAATTAGCTATAAGTGAACGTGAGAATGCTTGGCGTGAAATGGCCAAACAAGTAGCTCACGAGATTAAAAACCCGCTTACCCCCATGCGATTAACTGTACAGAGTTTTCAAAGACGTTTTGATCCAGATACTCCAGATATTCGTGAAAAATTAAAAGAACATAGCCAAACCTTAATTGATCAAATCGATACTATGAGTTCTATTGCCTCTGCATTTTCTAATTTTGCAAAAATGCCTGTACGGAATGATGAAATTCTGTATGTGAATGATGTTGTAGGCTCTGCTCTAGAGATATTTATAGAAAAAGGAATCTCGTTTGAAAGGTGCCCTCAGAACATCCAAATTAATTTTGATAGAACTCAACTAATTCGTGTAGTGACGAACTTAATCAAAAATGCCCTCCAAGCAATTCCTTCAGATAGAACACCTCGTATTCATGTACAAATACAAAAATTAGAACAATCGATAAACATACGTATCTCTGATAATGGCACGGGTATTTCTGAAGAAGATCAAAATCGTATTTTCGAACCTAATTTCACCACCAAATCTAGTGGAATGGGATTAGGTTTAGCAATGGTTAAAAGCATTATTGACACCTATCAAGGTCAAATTAATTTTGAAACTATAGCAAATGAAGGGACAACCTTTATAATACATATCCCTAGTTCGATAAAACCGCTTTAAAGCAATACATTTTTTATTATTAAAACATATATAAACCTATGACATTTGAGAATATTATTTACGAAAGTACCGACGCTATTGCTAAAATTTCAATCAATAGACCTAAGCAGTTAAACGCATTAAATGCAATCACCTTACAAGAACTTAAACTTGCTCTTGAACAAGCTGAAAACGACGTACAAGTACGTGCTATTATTATCACAGGATCGGGTGACAAAGCTTTTGTAGCAGGAGCAGACATAAAGGAATTTAGCAACTTCACTAAGGTTGAAGGAACCTTATTAGCCACTAAGGGACAAGCGAGTGTTTTTGACTATATTGAAAACTTTAGAAAGCCTATAATTGCTGCAGTCAATGGATTTGCTTTAGGAGGAGGATTAGAATTGGCCATGTGTTGTCACCTACGTATCGCTTCTAACAATGCCAAATTTGGACTTCCAGAAGTCTCTTTAGGACTCATCCCTGGTTATGGAGGAACACAACGTTTACCACAATTAATCGGTAAGGGACGTTCTATGGAAATGATCCTAACAGGTAAGATGATTAATGCTCAAAAAGCCTTAGATTATGGGTTAGTAAACGAGGTAGTTGAACAAGATCAGTTAGATGAAGCTGTACTACAAATGGCAGAAAATATTTGCAAAAACTCACCAAATGCTATTGGTATTGCTATTAGTACAATAAATGCAGGTTATGATGTTAATCAAGATGGGTTTGAAGTAGAAAAACAAGCTTTCGGAAGCTGTTTCAAAACAGCTGACTTCAACGAGGGGGTAAGTGCTTTTTTACAGAAAAGAAAGCCTAATTTTCAATCATGATAGTACTTTATGTCTTTAGGGCTTCCTTTAAGAAGTCTAAAGCCAATATAAATCAATTTCTAGTTACTGCTGTACTGTATTAGATTTGGCTCCCATAGAAAATAAAAGTAACAATATATATAAACAAATTAGGGCAAACGAATGAAATTTATCACTAAGAAAAACTATAACGACTCACTAAGTTAGACATCCTAAAATCAACAACTTAACCTTCTAAAAATATTAAAAACAAATCCATTCGTTTGCCCTAAATCAATTTAAGAGATATAGAAGACTACATAACTTATACCAAAAGAAAATACTGATATACTTTCCTAAATAGCCTGAAAAGCATAAAATAAAAGAGTATTAATTCTAATTTACACCCTAGATCTAACAACAAAAGTAATAATACAAAAAATGCACTTTTCTACGTCAATCCCCCCTTTAAATAAAGATGTGACACAAAATCATATTCCCCCTTCAATGAACTAGAACTAAAAAACAGGTATATTTAAAATAAAAATAATCTCGAAAAATGGAACATATCGTAATTATTGGTAACGGTATTGCAGGAGTAACAGCCGCTCGGCATATTCGAAAATATTCTGACAAACGTATCACTATTATATCAGGAGAAACCCCTTATTTTTTTTCGAGGACAGCCCTAATGTATATATACATGGGACACATGAAATTTGAACACACTCAACCCTACGAAAATTGGTTTTGGAAAAAGAATAAGATCAACCTTAAACACGGTTGGGTAAAACATGTTAATACCCATAAAAAGCATATCGAATTCATAGATAATACAACTATGAATTACGACAAACTCATTATAGCCACAGGCTCAAAACCTAATAAGTTTGGGTGGTCTGGTCAGGATCTTGAAGGTGTTCAAGGTTTATACACAAAACAAGACCTTGAGAAACTTGAGAAGAATGCCCCTAATAATAAGGTGTGTCAACATGCCGTTATTGTAGGAGGAGGACTTATAGGTATTGAAATGACCGAGATGTTAAGATCTCGTAATATACCTGTAACCTTCCTGGTACGTGAAGAAAGCTTTTGGCGTGGAGTACTTCCTTCTGAGGAATCGAATTTAATTAACAAACACATAAAAGAACATGACATCGACCTACGGTTAGGAGTTAACCTAGAAAGCATTCAAGGAGATGAAAATGGAAAAGTGAAGAGTATTAAAATCAAAGAAACAGGAGAAATAATCGATTGTAATGTTGTAGGACTAACAGCAGGGGTATCTCCTAATATTGAATTCCTTAAAAACTCCAATATAGAAATAGGACGTGGCGTAAAAGTGAATCGTTTTCTAGAAACCAATATTAAAGATATATACGCTATAGGTGACTGTGCCGAACAACATAAACCTATAGGAAATCGAAAAGCTATAGAAGCGGTGTGGTACACGGGGAAAATGATGGGGGAAACTGTAGCTGGTAGTATTTGCAAACAACCAACTCAATACCAGCCTGGAAATTGGTTCAATAGTGCTAAATTTCTGGATATCGAATACCAGACCTATGGATGGGTGTGGGCAGATCCCAAAGAGAATGAAGCTCGTTTCTGCTGGCAACATCCCCAGAAAAACTTACTAATACACTTTAATTTCGATAAAAACACGAAACAATTGATTGGACTAAACACCTTTGGTATTCGTATGCGTCATGAGATACTCAATAAATGGTTAAATGAAAAGAAGTCTATTGAATATGTCTTACAGCACCTAAAAGACGCTAATTTTGACCCTGAATTCTACACAACCTACGAAGATGACATTATCAAAGCATACAATACAGTGTCTAACACTAAGCTGAAGACTCATAAAAGAAACTGGAAAAGTATTTTCTCTATCTAAAATTAAAAAAATGAAACTGATCAAAAATATAGGACTATCAATACTATTACTTTCCGTAATAGTATTTACGAGTATACTTTTTTTAGGCAAGTTCAGACTTAGTAAAAGAACATACGACGAAATTGCTAAAGATGAAGGTTTCAGAAGTGAATACCTAAAAAAGAACCTTCAAAATGAAGTCATAGACAAATCATTTACAAATATATTTAGTTTTTCACATGCTATCGAAGCGAATATCGAAAAAGCAAACATATATCATAAATCGAAAAAAGAATGGAATAAAATACTATGGGGAAAAACAAATAGTCACACCTATAAACTCGCTAAAAAAGCAGGAATAGGGTTCGTTACTGAAAATAAAGTGTTGCTTTGGTGGCTTACTTTTGGGTTAGGAATTATTGGTGGTCTCCTTTTTGTAATTCCCGATTATGTACTTTTAGGAGAACCGGGTATTAAAAATGATAAAATATTTCAGCATTCAGCTACTAACCGTGGATGGATTGCTTGGGTAGTATTTACATACCTAGTCGGATTTTACCTACTCCTCTATTTCGCCCCAGCCTATGTGGTCAACTGGACTTACCTACTAGACCCTATTAGCGGAACCCTCAACGGAGGAATGGCGAGCCAATGGTTTGTATATGGATTTATGTACTGTATTATCATGCTCGTTATGGGGGTACGTATGTATATCAAATATCGTCACAATAAATATCAGATAGTACGTACTACTTCAGTATTATTTTTTCAGATTGTTTTTGCTTTCCTTATACCCGAAATTATGACTAAGTTCGGAAAACCAGGAATAGATTTTAAAAATGCCTTTCCGCTAGATTACGATTTCTTCTTCGAATGGAATCTCAAAAACTTATCTCAACAGGGAAATTTTGGAATATTTATACTTGTTTGGGGAATAGTACTCACTCTTGTTATAGTACCGATAATGGTATATTTCTTCGGAAAACGCTGGTATTGTTCATGGGTATGTGGCTGTGGTGGATTAGCCGAAACTATGGGAGATCCTTATCGTCAATTATCTAGTAAAAAAATTAAAGCTTGGCAACTTGAACGCTGGCTTATCCATAGTGTACTCGTTTTCTCCATTATAATGACAGTAGTAACTATTTACTGCTATTTTACGGGTAGCGATAATTTTTTAGGTATCAGTAGCCAATGGATCAAAGACACTTACAGTTTTTTAATAGGAGCTTGGTTTGCAGGTGTTATCGGAACGGGGTTCTACCCTATTTTTGGTAACCGTACATGGTGTCGTTTTGGCTGCCCATTAGCTGCATATATGGGACTAATACAACGTTTCAAATCTCGATTCAGGATCACAACTAACGGAGGACAATGTATTTCTTGTGGAAACTGTTCTACATACTGTGAACAAGGTATTGATGTGAGAGCTTATGCCCAAAAAGGTGAAAATATAGTACGTGCTAGTTGTGTTGGCTGTGGAGTATGCTCTGCAGTATGCCCTCGTGGTGTTCTAAAACTCGAAAACGCACCTGAAAAAGGACGTATTAATCCTCGAGAAATACTGATGGGTAATGATATCGATTTGTTAGATTACATAGAAAAGTAGAGACAAAATGTAAACCCGAGAGATAAATACATTTTTTCTCATTCATAAAAACCTGACTATCAAAACCCAGAACAATAAAAGAAAAAAGATTGCAAGAAAATCTTTGAAATTAAGAAAAACAATGTATATTTGCCATCGAATACTAGTATAGTACTCACCTTTTTTAAGGAGGTACCTTAGCTCAGTTGGTAGAGCAAAGGACTGAAAATCCTTGTGTCCCTGGTTCGATTCCTGGAGGTACCACTTTTAAAACCACAACTTTTTAGTTGTGGTTTTTTTATATCAGATACTTTTAAATTACCGAACAAATTCCAAACATCAGAGCTTAAACAAACCTTGATTAACAAAGTAATGATCATTACGAATTCTTCGTTGCCTTTTAGTTGGAGCATTAGATGTAATCGACTCATCTACCAACAACTTCAAAGCTTTTTTATACGAATTATTATCCATTCTTTCCGCTACACGCAGCAATACAGAAGCCAAACAAGTCTTATCATCTTTCTTTTTGGTTTTATAATCCCATTTTCCTCCATAAACCACAGGCAGAAGAAAATCAATAGCCTTTTGAAAGACCACACCTCCATACTCACCATCACAAGTATAATCCCATATTGACAATCCTGATTTTTCAGCAATAATCCCTATACGTGTCAACGCATCCAAATTAAAACAGCTATAAAAAAAACTACGAGTACGCTTCAATTCATGATGTTGCCCACCTCTTTCATCTAATTGACTTTCAAATATAGTCTTAGTTTTTTCAACTACATCTTTTATCAATGGAATATCTTTATTATAATACGCCAATGCCGCTAGTTGATAATAATACCATGAACCATGATTATTAGCTTGTCTAGCTCCATCCTTACCTACAGGACTAGAAACCAACCAATTCATATACTCATTAAGCCATTTTTTTAGACATTCATCATCCTTCTTTTTCCAATAACGAGAGTGAGCTATTAATGCCACTCCATCTAACACCTTTAAAGGAATTTCCCGACCATCAAGAATTCCCGACCTTCTACTTTTACCATTCCCAGGAACACATTGTGCATATTTTAAATTAGGATTCATACGAGTACGAGGATCTATAAACCATGTTCTAAGCACACTAGCACATTTCTTAGCATACTTTTCTTCTTCTGTTAGAAAATACGCTAAACTCAATGTCTTCACATAATTGGTCATCCTCCCCAATCGCTTCCTATCAACAGCATCTGTTTGAGTATCTGGATTAGTCTCCCCGTCTTTACGCACCCAAGGCAATCCATTTTCTTTCGACTCATCAGGCCACCAATAACGACTAATACTCAGATAGTCTCTCTGATCACCTGAAGGAGACCTTAGCTCTTTATCAATTACCGTAGGATTTTTCTTCGTTAATATTTTATCAGCACGTTTTACAAGGTCACGATATACTTTCTGTGTTTCAGAAGAAGCTATCTGAAATTGCAAACTCGTCTTTAATTTATTTAGACTTTCGTAATCGTACTGTACCAAGGAGTTTTGAGCTATAATTCCATGAAATACAAAAAATAGCACATATAGGTTGATTATTTTTTTCAATTTATTATTGTTTAAGTAGTTAATTACACCAACTATTTTTTCTGTTGGCATTACTATAAGATATAAAATTTATACCTAACACAACTAACTACACAATAAATATATGCTGCATTCTTTTATTTCTGATTATTTACAAAATCCCTAAGAAGATCTCCAACAGCATCAACTATACCTTTTGTCTCAACCAGTAACATAAAATAAAGCACCGTATTCTTAGGACTAGACTCTCCATACCTTGCCACCTCTGCTTGTTTCTGGATCTTTTCCTGAATCATTACCTTGATATCTTCAGCATCACTATAAAGCTTATTTATATCTATGTACTCACAAATTTCTAAATTAAAAACCGAAGCAGACTCATCTAAAAATTTTCGGATTACCTGATCAATTTCACTAAGATCCTTTATTTGATTATAAGTCAATTTTTTGTGCTGATTATTAACATACTTATAACTTTTAGAAACCATTTTATCCAAAGCCCCCGTCAAGTCATTTAAGTATCCATGAATAATCACATAGAAACTACTATTCTGAATTGTAGTATTATCTAGGTTCTTAAGGAGATGATATAAATCTGAATGCAATTTTTCGACCTCCTGTTGTAGTTTATAAACTTCCTTTTGTGCTTTTTTTAGATTCTTATGATTCTGTTCTGACAAATTCACAAAGATGATAGAAAAAACATTTCTAGATCGAATAATAACCTGAGAGACATTGAAAAATGTATCATCAAGAGCTATTTTAATTGGCTGTGAAGTATTAACAATTACTGACTTATAACCGTTATTAATGACTACTTCGCTGTTTTTTTTTTATGAGCGTAATAATTCCTAAACAATAATAAAGAAGTTAGTGTAAGTAATATTGGAATCGCTATTTCTTTATTCATACTCATAAAGAACACAACAATACCTGCGGCAGTAAAGGCTCCAAAAGCAGTCATAAACCAACCACCAATTACATTCAACACACCAGAAACCCTATACACAGCACTCTCCCTTCCCCAAGCACGATCTGCTAAAGAAGTACCCATTGCAACCATAAAAGTAACATAGGTTGTTGAAAGTGGCAATTTCAAATTGGTAGCTATCGAAATTAAAATCCCTGCCACAATTAGATTTATAGACGCCCTAACTAAATCAAATGCTGGCATATCAGGATCATCTTCTTTAACCTCTGGTAAAGCCTTCATTACAAAACGTTCATCTACTTTTGCTCGCAAACTATCAGGG
>CAYYNF010000012.1:0-9676 GCA_964472695.1 uncultured Flavobacteriaceae bacterium | reverse complement strand
ACAGAAGACGCTATAAAAATAGCAGCATTCACTATAAACCTAGAAATGATATTCGCCTCAAAACGCTCATCTGCCTGCCCTTGTCTCGACAAATTTATTTCTGTTTCTGCAACAGTTCTAGCCTTCTTTGACACCCATAGTGTCACCACCATAATACTCCCTGCAATAAAAAGTAAGAAAGACTCTGCTGGCATCTTTTTATCTAAAACTTCCATCGTAAATTCAGTAGGAGCCACACCCGAAACTGACCAAGCTTCAAACGAATGATATGCAGCCATAGGCACTCCAATAAAATTAACTAAATCATTTCCTGAAAAGGCTAAAGCTAACCCGAAAGTACCTACTGCAATAACTACAACAAGAATACTTTTCTTAACAAATTTCTGAAATAGAAAAGATAGAAGTGATAAAATTATAAAACTTGAAAAAATTATTAAAAACTGATTTTCAGCTAAAGCACTCTTTACAACTGTATAATAAGAGAACCCCTTAAGTCCTTTCATTACTATAAAATAAAGTATCGAGGTCAGCGAGAACCCTCCAAAAAGAGCTCCAAAACTCTTTATCTTCTTTTCATAATTAAAGGTAAAAACTACCCTAGAAAGCCACTGTACAAAAGCACCAATAGTAAAAGCAATAACTACCGACATCAGAATACCTTTAATAATAGTAAAAGCCTTCTCTGTATTGATATAATTACCTAAATCTGCCAGTGTTTGAGTATCGTTGTTCCCTATTTTAATCAGAGAGATTACAACAGCTGCCCCCAAAAGGTTAAACACAATGGAAACCGTTGTTGATGTAGGTAAACCGAGAGTATTGAAAAAATCGAGAAGCAAAATATCTGTAATCATAACAGTCATAAAGATCATCATAATCTCGTCGAAATTAAACATTGCGGGAACGAAAATACCTTTCCGAGCCACCTCCATCATACCACTAGAAAAAACAGCCCCTATGAAGATACCTAAACTAGCAACAATCATTATAGTACGCATAGAAAGTGCCTTTGAACCAATTGCTGAATTCAAGAAATTAATAGCGTCATTACTTACTCCTACTATAATGTCAAAAACAGCTAAAACTGTTAATGCAATCAACATTATAAAATAGATATTATCCATGGCTTTATTTCATTTTATAAAAAGACAAAGTTACACTTTGTCTTTTCTTTTGAATAATTTTAAGTCCAAATAAAAAAGAGTTTCACTGAATAAAAAAGCAAATTCACTGAAAATTTTAAAAAACAAATTCCCTATATTATTTATAAAGATAATATTGTTAGATTTAATATTCTAAGAACCATAAAAATTAGAAACTAAAGCAAACCTAAATGAAAAAAAGTGAATCAATTATACTTTTAGTAGATGATGAACCTGATATTCTAGAAATTGTTGGCTATAATCTTAGTGAAGAGGGCTATCAAGTAGTTACAGCAGAAAATGGAAATAAAGCCATCGAAATTGCTAAAGAAAAACAGCCCCACCTTATCATATTAGATGTAATGATGCCAGAGATGGACGGTATAGAAACATGTGAAAAACTACGAAAAATACCTGAACTAGAACGCTCTATAATTACCTTCCTTACAGCTAGAGGTGAAGACTATTCTCAGGTAGCTGGCTTCAATGCAGGTGCTGATGACTATATAACTAAACCTATAAAACCAAAAGTACTAACAAGCAAAGTAAAAGCATTACTTCGTAGGTTCTCTACACCAGAGCATATCTCAGAAATAATAAATATTGGCAATCTTCAGATTAACAAGGATGAATATAAAGTGATTCACGAAAATAACGAACTAGTACTTCCCCGCAAAGAATTTGAACTATTATCACTACTTACATCTAGACCAGGAAAGGTATTTAAACGTGAAGACATACTACATAAAGTATGGGGTAACGAGGTAGTAGTAGGAGGACGAACTATAGATGTTCATATCAGAAAATTACGTGAAAAAATTGGTGAAAAACACTTTAAAACAATAAAAGGTGTAGGGTATAAATATGTAATAGAAGACAAGTAAACAACTCCCAAAGCAAAAATACCATATAGCCCCACAATAACCATGTCTATACAAAGAGCTCGTCGGCATAATAAAGGATATGCCCTACTTACAGCTTTCCTTATCGCTACAACACTTAGTTTCTTACTACTTGTATTATTACTATTGATTGACGATAAGTTCTATATCGTTTTGGTATTCTGTATTTATGCCTTAGTCGTAACTTATATCATTTTCGAATACATTGTTAGAAATTATATTGATAATAAAATTAGAATTATCCTAGAGGAAATTGAACGTATTGACGACACCGAGGACTTTGACCTAAAAGTAGTCAATACCGACATGAACATGCTTGTAGAAAGTATCAAAGATTACAAAGAGAAAAAACGTATAGAAATCGAAGTACTAAAAGGGCGTGAGGATTATCGAAGAGAATTCATCGGCAATGTAGCCCATGAACTAAAAACCCCACTATTCACCATTCAAGGTTATATACTAACCTTACTTGATGGAGCAAAAGACAAACCCGAACTATGTACTAAATACCTAAAACGAACAAGCAAAGGTGTAGAACGTCTAAACTTTATCGTAAACGACCTAGACCTTATTACCAAACTAGAAATTGGAGACCTCAATTTAAATATTCAAAAAATTGACATTATTCAACTCATAGAAAGTGTATTTGAATTTATTGAAATTAAAGCCAAAAAAAAGAACATCTCATTAGTACTCAACAATAATTGCAGACGCCCTCTTTACATAAAAGCAGATGAAGAACGTATTCGACAAGTATTAATGAACCTAATCGTTAACTCCGTAAAGTACGGAAATGAGAAAGGAACTACAGAAGTAAGTATAGAAGAGCTTATTGAAGATAAATTAATTATTCGTGTAACAGACAATGGAGAAGGAATAAAGAATGAACATATCTCTAGAATTTTCGAACGTTTTTACCGTGTTAGTAAAAGTCGATCACGAGAGGAAGGTGGCTCAGGACTAGGACTCTCAATTGTAAAGCACATTATCGAAGCTCACAACGAAAAGATTTATGTAGAAAGTATTGTTGGTATTGGTAGTGAGTTCTCATTTACACTACAAAAAGCTTCTCAAAATGAAGAAGAGTAAATACTTTTAATTAATTTTACACCAGACAAAAAACAGAAAATACGTGGGAAGCAAGAATAAACTAAGAAGGTTTAAAGAAAATGAAACATTTGATAATGTTATCCAACCTACAAGAGAGGAAGTCCTTAACGATTCCCTAAACCTAAAAGGAAAGTGGAGCGAACGCTTTGGTAATGAAAACCCTATCATATTAGAACTAGGCTGTGGAAAAGGGGAATACACAGTAGGACTTGCCGAAATGTTCCCTGACAAGAACTTTATTGGTATTGATATTAAAGGTGCTCGATTTTGGCGTGGAGCTAAAACAGCTACGGAAGCATCATTAAAAAATGTATACTTCATCAGAACACAAATCGAACTGATTACTTCTATTTTTGACGAAAACGAAGTTTCTGAAATATGGATCACCTTCCCCGATCCACAAATTAAATACAAGCGTACTAAACACCGATTAACAAATGATGTATTCCTTGAACACTACAAACTCATATTAAATAACGAGGGGGTTGTTCACCTTAAAACAGATAGTGAGTTTATGCACGGATACACACTCGGTCTACTACACGGAAAGGGTCATGAGGTACTGTATGCTAATCACGACATCTATCGCAATGAAGGGTCTCCTAAAGAGGTACTTCAAATACAAACTTTTTACGAAAATCAATATCTAGCAGTTGACAAAGCGATAACCTACTGTAAATTTAAGATTAAATAGACAATGGTCATTCTTAAATTGTTTTCCTATACATTTTTCGCTGCACTTGTAGGAGTAATTCCTCCTGGGCTTGTAAATATGACTGTAGCCAAAACCTGTCTTGAAAGAGGTAAAAGGAATGGTATTATTGTTGCTATAGGAGCTTCATTTACAGTTATTTTTCAAGCTCTAATAGCGATCATTTTATCTAAACGAATTTTTAAAGAAAAGTGGATGTATGAAGCTATCCTCAATGGAGGCTTTGTAATATTCACTTTATTAGCTACATATTTCTTTATTAAAGCTTACAAACGCTCTTCCCAAAAGAAGATAAAGCTATCTAAACACGGTAGTACTAGAAGCTTTTTCAAAGGTGTAATGATTTCAGCTTTCAACATATTGCCTATCCCCTATTTTTGTGCAATTGCTACAGCTATAAATTCTAGAGGTTTAATTAACTTTAATACACAGAATATACTATATTTTATCTGTGCGGCAGCACTAGGTACATACGCAACATTACACTTCTATGCTTACATATTCTTAAAAATTGAAGTCAATGAACAGAAATTCGCTAGAAATTCGAATTACTTAATGTCAGGACTAATGGGAATACTAATGATTATTACAGCAATACGTATTTTCAACAACATATGAAATACGGTAAAGGCACCCTCGATTTCTTCGAACGCGTATATAGTGTTGTAAAACAAGTTCCTTACGGGCATGTCACTACATACGGAGCAATTGCGAAATACCTAGGAAACAGTCGTAGTTCGCGTGTTGTTGGATGGGCTATGAATGCTTCTCACAACCGCCCTGACATCCCCTCTCATCGTGTCGTAAATAGAATAGGAATGCTTACTGGGAAACATCACTTTGGAGCAACCCACCTAATGCAGAAACTGCTAGAAAACGAAAACATTACAATCGAAGAAGACCAAGTCATCAATTTTAAAGAAAAATTTTGGGACCCCTCTGAAAATTTGTGAAAACTATAGGTCTAACATAGAGTCATACACAGTATATTTGCTCCCTAGTTACTACTAAGCACAAATATCAATTATGAAAATAACCAAAGAAGCTATTTTAAACGCTTTAAAAACTATTACTGTTGCCGGAGAAGGTAAAAATATGGTAGAAAGCGGGTCTATAAGAAACATTATTATTTTTGGAGATGAAGTAGTTATTGATCTTCAGCTCAGTAATCCCGCTCTTCACATTAGAAAAAGAGCCGAAGTTGATGTTCTAAAAGTAATACACGAAAAGGTACACCCTAAAGCCAAAATCAAAGTCAATATTGATATTATCAAAAAAGAGGCTACTCCAAAAAATGAAATAAAAGGGAAACCGATTCCAGGTATAAAAAATATTATTGCAGTTGCTTCTGGAAAAGGTGGAGTAGGTAAATCTACTGTAACTTCGAACTTAGCTGTATCACTTGCACAAAAAGGATTTAAAGTAGGACTTCTAGATGCTGACATCTACGGGCCTTCAGCCCCTATAATGTTTGACATTATTGACGAGAAGCCTCTATCAGTAAACGTTGAAGGGAAATCAAAAATGAAACCCGTAGAAAGTTATGATGTAAAAATACTTTCTATTGGATTCTTTACCGCTCCAGATCAAGCTGTAATTTGGAGAGGACCTATGGCATCTAAAGCCCTGAATCAAATGATATTTGATGCCGCTTGGGGTGAGCTAGATTTCTTACTAATTGACTTACCTCCAGGAACGGGTGACATCCACCTATCAATAATGCAATCTTTACCTATAACAGGAGCTATTATTGTAAGTACACCTCAACAAGTAGCTCTTGCTGATGCTAAAAAAGGAGTAGCAATGTTTATGCAAGAAGCTATCAATGTACCAGTACTTGGTGTTATTGAAAATATGGCATATTTCACACCTGCTGAGCTACCAGACAACAAATATTACATCTTTGGACAAAATGGAGCAAAACATCTTGCTGAAGATCTAAAAATCCCTTTCCTAGGAGAGTTACCTTTAGTGCAAAGTATTAGAGAAGCGGGTGACGTTGGAAGACCTGCGGCTCTTCAGGAAAACTCTATCTCTTCAAAATCCTTTGACGAAATATCTAAAAATGTAGTACAAGAAGTAGTTAAAAGAAATGAAAACCTACCAGTAACTGAGGCAATTAAGATAACTACCATGGCTGGATGTAGCCCTAAAAAATAAACTGTTATGACACCAGAAGAATTACAAAAAAACATTGAAAAAGCACTCTCTGAAATCAGACCTTTTTTAAATAATGATGGGGGTGACATAAGCTTAATAGCAATTGAGGATGAAAGAATTGTAAAAGTACGCCTCGAAGGTGCCTGTGTATCTTGTAGCGTAAACCAAATGACATTAAAATCAGGAGTAGAAATGACTATTAAAAAATATGCTCCACAAATAGAACAAGTAATTAACATCGCTTAGTTAAAACTCATTTTGACAAAGAAAATACATCGATACAACTATTCTAAAAGCACCTATGCTGTATTTGAAGAAGTTGATTTTGAGCCTACAAAATGGCACTATCAGAGTAATTCTGGTAGTGCCTATTTTTATACAAAAGAAGGAGTCTATAGGAAATCAAACCATTGGGGACGTGCAGGAAAGTGTCGTTGGGTACTTGAAAAAAGAGATAAAGAACTTTATTACTCTAAAATAAAGAACCGTACCTACACAGGCTATGCTAAATGGACTGATTTCTATATAAATGACGAAAAAAAGGCGATTTATTTTATAAAAGTCAATTACGAGGCGAAAGAAGTAAACTACGAACATAAAAGTCGAGATTCCAAAACCAACCCTTACTTCAATGCTAAAGAGACCCAAAAAAAGATAAAAAAAATAAAGCCAATCCTCCTAAATGACAATTGGCAAAAATACTATGATAGCACCGATTATGAATCTCTTAGAAAGGAGCTTATCGAAAAAATAATTAACGGATAAAAAACTAACTAAGTATCTACATCACATATACTATCAAAAATCCTTTATCAATAGCTGATATTATTTCAGAATTGCTTTTTCTAGAATCAACTCAACTATTTCTCCATCTTTACCAAAAGCAAATACTACATCAGATTTTGATATATAACTATTTTTTTCAGCATAACGCCTCCCTAAATTCAAATTCAACTGAGAATTTAATACCTCTATATCTTGATCTGATAAAGGAATTCGCTCGCCATCGTCATTTTTAATAGTCAATTGCACACTACCTATCAATATTGAATTAATGACACTGTATCTACTTCCGTTACTCTCTAGGGAATAATACAGCATTTCTGATAAATCCACATTCTCCATAAGTTCTCTACGAACAAGACTATACAAATCACTTTTCTGAATAAATTTTGTTTTTGTTTTGACAATATCTAGAATCACCTCTATATCATCAGGATCATCGATATCAGGGTTAGCTCTTACATAAATATGACTCACATTATCAATTAACTTATTCTTAAATCCATCAATTTGCTCCATACTAAGCTTCCAACTTTTTGCAACTCTTATATGCCCGTCTAGGCTATCTAAAGTATGAATCGGTACAATATTAGAAACTTGATTATTCTCTGGTATAATTTTACCTGGAGAAAGAGTATTATCAGGAATCTGCAAAGACACAAGGCCTGATTCGACAGACCCTCCTGATACACAAGAAACAACAATAAAAAGTGAGGCTAACGATAGTAAGTAGTTAAAATAACGCATTTCTAAAATTTGATTTTGATTGTAAATATAATTGAATCGAATAGAACTTTGTTTTAAAAGCTCAATAAAATATACTATCTTATAAGGTTAAACACCTATTTTGAGCTCTATCAAACCTCGCTTAACTATAGAAGAAACGAAACAAATTATGCTACAATGGAAATACCTATTGAAAGGTGTAAGAACAACATATCTTACAGGGCATTCAGGACCATTTATAAAAGACCTTAGATATTTTGATCAAAATGAGGTAACTACGGGTTGTAAACCTGAAGACTGGGAACTTTCAAAAGAATACAACCAACTGAAAGCCTCCACCACACTTACTCATCTAAACAAAAAGCTAGAAACAGAAGCTTTCCTAATTGTAAAAGATTCTAAAATCATTTACGAAAAATATGGTAATGCATTATCAAAAGATAGCTACTCTAACTCATTCTCAATGGCTAAAAGTATTACTGTAGCCATATTATTCAGATGCATCTCCGAAGGACATATTGAAAGTTTGAATACAAAAGCAAAAGAATTTATTACGAATTTATCAGGCGAATATGCCAATGAATTAACCTTAGGTGATTTAGCCTCTATGAGCGCAGGAATTAGTTGGGAAGAACACTATAAAAGTCCTTTTTCAGACAACGCCAAAGCATTTTTTTCTGAGGATATAAAAAAGGTAATGCAAAAAATAAAAGTTGTAAATAAACCCGGAGAGAAATTTGAATATCAAAGTGGTGCGACACAATTACTAGGAATGTGCATTGAGATAGCGACACAGCAAAGCCTATCTGAACTACTAAGTATCTATTTTTGGAAACCACTAGGAATGCGTCAAAATGCGAAATGGCAAGTAGATAGTTTTAAAAGCAACGTTACAAAATGTTACTGCTGTATTTCTAGTAATGCTAGAGACTTCGCTCGTTTTGGTTTATTATGGCAACAAAACGGATATTGGAACGGACAACAGCTCATCCCTAAAGAATTGGCTATACTAGCTCAAAAACCGAAATTTAAGACAAGTCCCCAGTATGGTTATGGACTATGGTTAAGTCAGTATAAAGGAAAAAACATTAGCTATATGCGAGGAATACTAGGACAATATGTTATAAATATCCCCGAAGATCAACTCATTATTGTAAGACTTGGTAATAAACGCTATACCCCCGATGCAGAAGGAAACCCAGGAAAAGACTTTTACACTTACATAGATGAAACCTATAATATGTTAAAGAAGAATACTGATGAATCTTAATATTAACTTACGTGACATTCTTTTCTTGGATATTGAAACCGTACCTGAAGTTGCTAACTTCAAAGAATTATCAGAAGAAAAACAGGAATTATTTGCATTAAAAACAGCTTATCAACGATCGAAAGATGAAAATGAAATTAGCCCTGAAGATTTCTACGACAATGCAGGAATATGGGCTGAATTCGGAAAAATTATTTGCATTTCTGTAGGCTACCTTAACATCAAAAAACAAGAAAAAGAATTCAGAACACGTTCTTTTATTGGAGAGGAAAAAAAATTACTAGTAGAATTCAGTGTATTTCTGACACGCTACTTCAATGAACCAAAACACTTACTTTGTGCTCATAACGGAAAAGAATTTGACTTTCCTTATATCGCTCGAAGAATGGTTATACAACAAGTAGCTTTACCTAAAATTTTAAATTTATTTGGCAGAAAACCTTGGGAAGTTCAACATTTAGACACTATGGAATTATGGAAATTTGGAGATTACAAACACTATACCTCTATTAAACTACTAACCGAAATACTAGGAATACCTTCTCCTAAAGATGATATAGACGGAAGCATGGTACGACACACTTATTACAACGAACAAGCTATCGAAAAGATTAAAATTTATTGTGAAAAAGATGTGGTTGCTGTAGTACAAATCCTATTACGACTAAACAATGAACCTATCTTAAAAAAAGAACAGATTGTAAACACATAGTTTTCTAAAAACAAAAGACTTTTTTCAATACATAGAAGATTCCTCTAGTAAAACTAAGATCCTGAGGGTTCACTTTACGTGATCTATACTTTCTATATGATGTAATATTTTCTGATTTTAATAAATGCTCCTCCTGTAGTTTAGGTGCTCCCATGGGAC
>CAYYNF010000011.1:0-25935 GCA_964472695.1 uncultured Flavobacteriaceae bacterium | reverse complement strand
TGTGGATCGGTCCAAGAAGGTTACGAAATCGTATAATATTAATTTATTATTTCTTATAATCAATATACATAAAATAACCCCTCTTTTTCTGATTAAAACACAATATTTTGTTTTACAAAATGTCTTTTTATTAATTAAAACTCGTAGTCTTTAGGTTATCAAAGAACTACATACCTAAGTACAAATACTTAATTTCTAAAAAAATTATTACCAATTTCACATTCTAAGCAACGTTTATTACTACAGTAATGTTTATGCAATTGCAATAATGCTTGACTATTATAAGCATTATTAACCCCAACTTTAAGTTTAGAAAAACCTTTTGTTACATAATTAGACTCTGGAGAGATCTGTTCTAATATGTTAATTAAGCGGTCTATATCAGAAAAACCAAAAGGAGTATTTACTTTAGAATATAGGAATGCTATTGGCAGAATAGCATTAATATATAAAGAGTCAATAAAAGTTTTACTTATTTTTTTAGAACGCTTAACACTCTCTTTACCAAAAGTATAATGTGTTTGCCAATATTCCGAGATCTTAACATGAAATAAACTGTAGCAAATATCAGATTCCTTCATTAATTTTGAGAAGAGTTTTTTAGTATATAAATATAAAGCTGCCAATTGAGCCAACCTTACAGTAGGAAAATTAGCAGGTCTCAATTTAAAGAATTTAACCCTTTCGCCATATACTGGGGTAAGTTTGTGTTTTTGTTTTAAAAAAACATATATATTAAAAAGCTTCTGCTCATAAGAATCTTCAGTTTGTTCGGAAAGCATTTGTAGTTGACCAAAAAATAAAGCCTCTAAAGTAATAATGTTATCAGCTTTCTGAACTATAGAAAAAGGAATGGATCTTGCCATTTCAAAAAATACTTGACCATTTGTATTACTCCCAAAGGCCTTAGCCAAAAAACAGAAAAACGTTGCTTCCCAATCATTTTTTGTTTCTGATAACTGTTGCTGTATCGGTAATGATTTTTCTTCTAGTCGCTCTAAATATAAACGCTCATACCAAACGTACCATTTGAAGCTATCAATCTTACCTATGTAGCTTTCGCAGTATACAAAAGGTTTAGATCGATGATTAAACAAATCTTCATACTTTTCTTTAAGCCGTATAGGTGTATAGTCTTTTAATTGTAATGTTGGAATCTGAGTCTCATCACTTCTAAAAATAGGAGTATCATCTTCCCAAACTACATGTAAAATAACGTTATCATAATTAGTATCGTAGTGATGTTGATGTGCAAACCAATCACTAGACTTTACATGCACCTCTACATTACCTACCCATTTCTGATGATCAATAATTACATGAGACTCAAAAAAATCAGGACCTCTTTCTTCGGTATTATGATGCCCTACTTTTACTACAGTTATTAAAACACCATCTGTCGAAACAAATTCGGTATTTGTGAACTTTTGATATTTCCATAAGTAATGTAAAAAATCTTCTTTCATAGAATTAGTAGGTTTAAAAAGTATGATAAAGAAGAAACAGTCTACAAGGCAACTACATGTCTATCAAATAATATTATCCCCCCTTACTTAAAGATAACGAATTAATACTTAACTAAAATGAAATTCGCTTTTGAGCTACAGACTAGAACCAACTTAATGGTTATACGAAATTTCTATCCATAATTCGTATGGTTTATTATTGGTCATATTTAATAAAATCTAGATATAATGAAAATCTTTTACCCAACTAGTTGATTATCGTTTTTCAGTAACTATACTTCCCCCACAACTTACGTAACCATACTCGAATATTGTTTTCTTTACTATTGTTATTGGGTTCATAGAATTTTGTACCACTAAGTTCTTTCGGTAGAAATTCTTGACTAACGAAATTACCTTCATAATCGTGAGAGTACTTATAACCCTCACCATAATTTATAGATTTCATAAATGCTGTTGGCGTATTTCGTAATGCTAATGGCACCGATAAATCTCCTGTTCTTTTTACAGTTTCCTGAGCCTTATTAATAGCCACATAACTTGCATTACTTTTAGGAGAGGTCGCTAAATAAATAGCACACTGACTGAGAATAATACGAGCTTCAGGATAACCTACTGCGGTTGCTGCTGTGAAGCTATTGTTAGCCATTACTAAAGCCGTAGGATTAGCCAGTCCAATATCCTCACTAGCCGCAATGATCATACGACGAGCAATAAATTTAATATCTTCACCGCCTTCAATCATACGTGCTAGCCAATATACAGCGGCATTAGGGTCTGATCCCCTTATAGACTTAATAAAAGCAGAAACAATATCATAATGCTGTTCTCCTGTTTTGTCATAACGCAATGGATTTTCTTGAATCAATTGCATCACACGCTCATTAGTAATGATAATAGGATTTTCGATGATGCTATTTACAAGCATTTCAAATAAATTTAACAATTTTCGAGCATCCCCACCACTATGATTTATAAGAGCATCAGTTTGTTTAAGATGTATATTTTTTTGCTTTAAAACTATATCAACTTGAATAGCCCTATGCAATAGTTGCTCTAAGGCTTCTTTCTCAAAAGGTTTTAATATGTGTGTTTGACAACGTGATAGTAATGCTGGGATAACTTCAAAACTAGGATTTTCAGTTGTTGCACCAATTAGGCTTATCCATCCTTTCTCTACTGCTGCTAACAATGAATCCTGTTGTGATTTACTAAATCGATGAATCTCGTCAATAAACAAAATAGGTTTCTCCACTGTAAACAAACCACTATCCTTTCTTGCTTTATCAATAACTTCACGCACTTGTTGCACTCCACTATTAATAGCACTCAATTGATAAAAAGGACGTACTGAAACCTCTGCAATAATACTAGCCAAAGTAGTTTTACCTACCCCTGGTGGTCCCCATAAAATGATAGAAGGAATAATACCTTTTTCAATTTGTATACGTAAAGCTGCACCTTCACCAAGTAAATGTGTTTGACTCACAAATTCAGCTAAAGTTTTAGGCCTAATACGCTCAGCTAAAGGGATATTATTCATAATGTTGCTTTTTAGCAAGTATAAGAATAAAAAGGATAAGGAAATACAGTCTCTTTAATTGTATTGAATTACTATTTGTTGTATAAACATAAGCACAACCTTAACTATACTTAAAATTTACTTTACACCAAAGAGAAAAAAGAACGCATTATGTGCAACATATGGTATTATATTGTTTAAAGAGACCCCTCTAGAGTTTTTGTCTTGAACTTGCTCTTCGAGCTTGTTTATTCTTATTCGATGATAAGTTAGAAAGCCCTACACGATCTAGCGTAGTTTTAGTCATCTTATCCAATTGAGCACTACTCTTTTGTTTCCCCTCAAGATCTGATAATATTCCTCCAATTAATTTTTGTGCGGTAGATAAAGCGTAACGTTCTCTAATCTGTAAATTATTTTTTACACTTTTCTTCACTACATGCTCTTTTAAGGCTTGTAAAGCCGCTATCTTTTTATCAATATCTGTCATTTTTGAAATATCACTTAAGCGGTTTTCAACCTGTAAAGCAATCTGATCAGACATATCTTTAATAACCATCTTATTTTTATGAATTGCTAATTCTCCTTTAGCACGTGCTAGCATATTACGAGCAAATACACCAACCTCTATAAGTGGCTTGGCTACTACATATGCTGCTACTAGCGGAACTACCGCTAATAGTCTAATTAACAAAGGTAAATCTTTTGTGCTTGAATAAATTTCTCTTCTCAACAAATCAGTCCCCTTAGCAGTCTTCTTATAAATATCAGTTAAGGGATTAGCACTTAACTTATCATTTTCTTTACTTTCGGTATCTTTTAGACATAGTTTAATCATTTTATAGCAAGCTACCTCTTTTTAAAGAAAAAAAAATCCTAAATCAATTAAGCTTCACCTCTTTTCAGCGAATCGCTTATTTCAATTGTTCCACTTATTATCGAAGATTTTTATTTAAGTAAATTAACATGACATTCATCAGTTTATTGTGAGATACCCCCAAGAAAACATAAGGGGTATAGAATTAGAATTTACCCTACACCCCTACCGGTTATATTTAAAATACAATATGTTTTACTCTCGTCCTTCTAATAACTCTGTCAGGACTTTTTCTACCCCTCCCTCATCATTACTTAAAGTTTCGTAACTTGCCGTTTCTTTAACAAGTGGATGGGCGTTCTTCATTGCAAAACTATATTTGGCCAGTTTTAGCATTTCTAAATCATTTTGATAATCTCCGAATACCATTGTTTCCTCTGGAGTTATACCAAATTCTTTTTGTAAACGTGCTATAGCATTTCCTTTGTGATTCTCTTTTAGAGCAATATCTAACCAAAATTCTCCTGAAATTTTCAACTGCCAATCCTTTTCTAAATATTTTAATGTAGGATACAAAAAGTTTTCAGAAGCTTTTTCATGATAGATAGCTATTTTCAATAAATCATCATTTGGCAAATCATCAAAATTCTCTAGAGTTTGGTACTCTGAATAGTACTCAGTCACAGACCCTGCTAAACCTTCTGATTTTTCGAGAAAATAAGCTTTCGTTTTTCCACAAATCACTAAATGAGCATCCGGTATTTTAATAATTTCAGAAATAAGATAACGCATATCGTCTTTCTTAAAAGCATTCACAAAAAGCTCTTTTCCATCTCTTTTAGTAATAGCACCATTTTCAGCTACTATCGTAATATCTTTTTCAATACTATGTAGTTTACTAACAATACTATGATACTGTCGACCACTAGCTGCAACAAACTGAATGTTATTTTTTTTGAGTAATTTGAACTGCTCAAAGAAGAGGTCACTTACTTGATGTTTAGAATTTAACAGTGTCCCATCCATGTCTGTAATAACTAATTTTACTTTAGAGAAATCCATTTTGTGTGTTTTGATTATTAATTTACAGCATCCTAATAGTTATTTTTGCTGTATAATGATGCTTTATGAAATATTTTAAACGATTAAAGTAATTCAATACTATCTAAGTATATTACTACATAAATTTGTATAACACACTTACAGCTAGTATTAAACTACTATAAATCAAAAATTATTTGAGTATTTTTCCGTTCAAAACTATATTTCAAGACAAAAATACTTTTATTTAAGCAAATATCCACAAAGTCATCTAAGCATTTTTACTTAGTTATTCATGAAATCGATCAAACTTATCGAATGTCCGAGGGACGCCATGCAAGGTATTAAAACCTTTATCCCTACAGAACGAAAAATCACATACCTTAATATGTTACTCAATTGTAACTTCGACACTCTTGACTTTGGTAGCTTTGTATCCCCAAAGGCTATTCCTCAAATGCAAGATACCGCAAAAGTATTAGAAGGACTTAATTTTTCGAGATCAAATACTAAACTACTAGCTATAATTGCTAACCAACGTGGTGCCAAGGAAGCCTGTAAATATGATCCTATTCAATATTTAGGCTATCCTTTTTCAATATCTGAAACTTTCCAAATGCGAAATACTCACAAAACCATTGAACAATCTTTGGTAACTCTTAAACAAATTCTTGAGATCGCATCGCAATACAATAAAGAGGTAATAGTCTATTTAAGTATGGGCTTCGGAAATCCTTACGGAGAAATATGGAATGAAGTTATTGTAGCTAATTGGACAGAAACCTTATATAAATTAGGAGTGTGTACTATCTCGATTAGCGATACCGTAGGAACTTCTAAACCTGAAACTATTAAAAAAATCTATAAACACCTTATACCTAAATACCCTACTATTGAGTTTGGAGCACATTTACATACTAGCAAAACTACATGGCACGAAAAATTAGATGCTGCATACGAAGCAGGGTGTAGACGTTTTGACGGAGCTATACAAGGCTTTGGTGGGTGCCCGATGGCTAGTGATGCTTTAGTAGGAAATATGCCTACCGAACAAATGATTTCCTATTTTACTTCCAAAAAACAAACTTACGGAGTAAATACACTTGCTTTTGAATCCGCTTATAACAATGCAAGTCAACTATTTAAAAAGTTTCATTAATTTTTCATACTTACGTATTAACAATAACTAAAAAATCTTAAAATAATTTAGACTAAATCCTAATTAACTTTGTAAGAATAAAAGTTAACTTGTACATTTGCATCCGAAAAATCTTTATTTAAAATAAATCTGAATAAATGAAACTAAGATTACACACTGCAATTACAGGGATGGCTTTTATAGGGTTCTTAAATTCTTGTACTTCTGACGACGATGCTTCTTTTACAAATCTTACTGTACCTGATACCTATACGTTTACAAGAGACTCAGAAACTTCAGTAAGTTTTTCGGGACAAACTACTCGATTAGGTTTAGGTGAAATTTTAGCTACAGACTTAAAAGATTTTAGCAAAACTGGTGATGAATTAACAACATCTTATAGCACAGGAGACGGAAGCAAAAACCTTAGAAGTAAAACTGCTGCTTCTGATGATTACTTTAGTACTGACACTGCAACTGCCGAAGAAATTCGTACTGTTTTTGACGGATACCTTACAAGTCAAGCTACTGAATTTCTTGAAGCTTTTGATACCGCTGATGATGTAACTACAGGATCAGAAGGTATTGCCGGAAAAGTAACTGAAAGTGATGGTATAACTGTACGCTACGTAAATGGAGATGGTTTAGAATATGACCAAGCATTTACTAAGGGACTAACAGGTGCTTTAGTACTTGACCAAATTGTAAATAATTACCTTTCAAGATCAGCAAATGAGGCTTATCAAGAAGCTAATACCTTAGAAACACTCGTAGATGGGAAAAACTATACTACTTTAGAGCACTACTGGGATGAAGCTTATGGGTACGTATATGGCTCAACAGTAGA
This sequence comes from uncultured Flavobacteriaceae bacterium, assembly GCA_964472695.1. Taxonomy (GTDB): domain Bacteria; phylum Bacteroidota; class Bacteroidia; order Flavobacteriales; family Flavobacteriaceae; genus Aquimarina. The sequence continues at coordinate 19,104 of CAYYNF010000011.1, read as the reverse complement.
TGATACCGTTAATGATGTTTTCCTTTACAAATACTTAGCACGCTACACTACTCTTGAAGCAGATGTAAATACCGCTTTTAGAACAGGTAGAGCTGCTATTGTAGCAAAAGACTATGAAACAGTAGCTGAACAAGTAGAAATCCTTCGTGAAAAATTATCGTTAGTTATAGCAATACGTGCCGTAAACTATCTTAATGAAGGTGCTACACTTATCTCTTTAGGAGATCGTACTGATGCCTTCCACGACCTATCTGAAGGTTACGGATTTATCTACGGATTACAATTTACAAGAAAACCAAATACAGAAGCCCCTTACTTTACTAAAAGTGAAGTAGATGGTTTTATTGCAACATTAGAAGCTGAGAATGGTTTTTATGATATTACTGAAGAAACACTAACTAATATGGCAAGCACTATAGCAACTACTTTTGGATATGAAAGTATTGATACTATATTAGCAGTTGAATAATTCATAAATATCTATTAAATAAGCTTCTATACTTTTGACAGAATAGAAGCTTATTTTAAATTTGTATCATTCTAAATAAGACGCAATAAATGAAAAAGTTATTTATTTTATGTTTAAGTATTCTAGGAATATTCACATCATGCGATGATGAGGTTACGACCTCTGGAGGAACAAACCTTGGTTTTAATGCTGAAGGACTGCTTACTAGTATGGTAAACAATCATATTATTCCTGATTACACTGCAATGGCTGAAAAGACAGAGGCTCTTGTTACTGCTAAAAACACTTTTATAAGAGATACCTCTGAAACGAGCCTTATCGCATTAAGAACTGCTTATTTAAATGCCTACAAACAACTACAACACATAGGAGCCTACGGAGGAAGTACTTATGGTTACAATGAGTATAATAAATACATGCTTTACCTAAACACCTATCCTACTAGCGTAGAACTCATCGAAACTAATATAACAACAAGCCTTAATATTGAAGACCTAACAATAGACCAAAAAAGAGCTCAAGGTTTCCCTGCAATAGACTACCTTATTAACGGTATTGCCGCTGATAATACTAGTATTATCACTGCACTAAGCCCACAGCATCTTAACTATCTATCAATTATTATAGACAAGATCGACAGTTTAACTGATGAAGTATTACTAGAGTGGCAAGGTGAAACAGGAACAAACTTTATAGCGAATTCTGGATCAGCTATCTATGAATCACCAAATATCTTTTTTAATAATTTTGTTTATCAATATGAAAACCAAATTCGCAGATTGAAAATCGATAATGGTATGGGATTCAACACAGACCAAGCCTTCCCTGAACTTGTAGAATCTTTATACGATCCTATTCAATCAAAAGTATTGCTGATAGAAGCCTTTGATGCTTTTGAAGCCTTGTACTTAGGAACTGAAGATGACACTGACTCTTACAGTTCTGTGTTAGTAAGTATTGAGCGTAATGACTTAGATACGCGTATTAAAAACCAATTTAACACCATACGTACAGCCATCGAAGGACTTGATGATAATTTAAAATTACAACTAGAAGAAGATCGTATTGCTGTAATGAGAGTACGTGATACCATGCAAACACTTGTCGCTATATTTAAAAGCGACATGGCATCTGCACTAAATGCTAGTGTGGAGATTTCAGATAGTGATGGTGATTAAATTAAGATAACATGTTCATTACATATCTAAATAAAAACATAAAGACAGCCCCTTTGGCTGTCTTTCGTATTTTCTTTGGGCTACTTATACTTTTTAGCATGATCCGTTTCTGGTATTATGACTGGATCGATAAATTTTATATTCAACCCAAATTTTTCTTCTCTTATTATGGCTTTGAGTGCGTAAAGCCATTAGGCGAATGGACCTACTTATTGTTTTTTATATGTGGACTTTCAGCACTACTAGTTTGTATAGGTTATAAATATCGCTTATCTATAATGATACTTTTTATAAGCTTTACATATATCGAACTCATGGATAAAACCATGTACTTGAATCATTATTACTTTGTATCTATACTAAGCTTTCTACTTTGTTTTCTACCTATGAATGCTAGCTTTTCATTGGATGCTTACCTCAACCCTAAAAGGTATTACAGAAGCACCGTACCTAAATGGACTGTGCATAGTTTACAATTGCTTATTTCTATTGTATATATTTATGCTAGTTTAGCGAAACTAAACTCAGACTGGCTCCTTAAAGCACAGCCTCTCAAAATCTGGCTTACTAACAAATATGATTTTCCAATACTTGGTCGTTATTTCCACTTGAGGTGGACTCACTACTTTTTTAGTTGGTTTGGAATGCTTTACGATTTGTGCATCCCTTTCCTACTACTTTATAAACCTACTCGTAAATTAGGCTTCTCTTTAGTAGTGAGCTTCCATATCATGACACACCTCCTATTCCCTATAGGAATGTTCCCTTATATAATGATTACAAGTGCTTTGATATTTTTTGAGCCGAAAACTCATGAAAAAATCATACAAATATCCCGTAATATACTACGCCTACCAACTGTTAACTCTAAAGAAACCACTACTTACCGATTTACACCACCTTTTTACAAAATAACTAAAATTACACTGGTACTTTTTTTCATAATTCAACTACTTTTGCCATGGCGTTATTTGTGCTATCCAGGTGAATTATTCTGGACAGAAGAAGGCTTTAGATTCTCATGGCGTGTAATGCTCATCGAAAAAATGGGACATATTACTTTTACCGTAAAAGACCCTAAATCTGGAAAACAGTTTGAAATTGATAATAGAGATTTTCTTACCCCTTTACAGATAAAACAGATGAGTACACAGCCCGACTTTATATTACAATATGCTCACATGCTACACGATGAATATAAAGCACAATGGATCGAAAATCCTGAAATATACGCCAAAGGTAGGGTAACGCTAAATGCTAGGTTGAGCCAACCTTTTATTGACGAAAAAATTAATTTAGCAAAAGAAAAAGAATCTTTTGCTCATAAAAAATGGATACTCCCTTTCAATGATACGATTAAAGGACTTTAGTACATGCTTTCTGTTACTGACCAGTATGTGCTTATTTGCACAACAACGCATTACAGGAGTCATAAAAAGTAAAGACACTGATGAACGACTTCCTAGTGTACAAATCTATGATAAGCTTCAGGAACGTGTAATTTATTCAGACTACAATGGAAATTTTGAACTATTCCTTGACAAAGCTGAACAAGATTTTATGTTCATGGCACTTGGATACAACTTCTTAGAAAAGAAAATATCTAAAGACGACCATAATATTATCATACAACTCGAAGTTTTAGGAGAAGAGCTAAACGAGGTGATTATCGATAAACAACAAAAGAAAATATTTGGAGTAAAACACCTTAAAGAAGTCGAAGGTACGGCTATTTATGCGGGTAAAAAATCAGAGGTTGTGCTAATGGATCAAGTTGTGATGAATAAGGCTTCAGCAAACCCTAGACAAACCTATGCTCAAATTGCTGGACTAAATATTTATGAAACAGATGATGCAGGCTTACAACTTAATATTGGCGGACGTGGACTAGACCCTAATCGTTCGGCGAATTTTAATACACGACAAAATGGCTATGATATCAGTGCTGATGTGTTAGGGTATCCTGAAAGTTATTACACACCTCCCGTAGAAGCTATTGAAGAAATTCAAATTGTACGTGGAGCGGCATCATTACAGTACGGAACACAATTTGGAGGACTTGTGAATTTCAAATTAAAAAAACCTGAAAGCTCAAAACCACTGTCGGTAAAAACAAGACAAGGAATAGGTTCTTTTGGATTATTTAATAGTTTTACTAGCCTTAGTGGAACTGTTAATAAAGTTTCATATTACACCTATGGACAGGTAAAAACAGGGGATGGATTCCGTGATAATTCCAATTTTCTATCCTCAAACTTATATGCACAGGTCAATTACCAACTGTCGCCAAAAACGAAAATTAGTTTCGAAAGTAGTTACTTAGACTACCTTGCACAACAAGCAGGGGGAATGAACGATTATCAATTTAATGAAGACCCCACGTTTAGTAATCGTACTCGTAACTTTTTTAATGTCAACTGGAAACTATTAAACCTAAAATTAGAACATGAAATTTCAAAACACACACAAACAAGTCTAAATATTTTTCACTTAAACGCCTACCGAAAGGCTATTGGTTTTCGTGATGAACGTACTACAGAAACCGATAACCTTGACCGTGCTAGAGAACTACTCGTAGATGAGTTTATCAACTGGGGTGCGGAAGCTAAACTTCTGACGAAATACAACGTGTTCAAAAGGAAATCAATTTTTTTAGTTGGAACGAAATACTATCAGTCAGCTAACAGCTCACAACAAGGTTTGGGAAGTAATGGTACCGATGCAAATTTTACGTTTTATAATGATGAATTTCCTAATCAACAAGCACGAATTTCGAGCTTCAACTTTCCTAACTTAAATGCGTCTGTATTTGCTGAGAATATTTTTAAGCTCACTAATCACCTCTCAATTACTCCTGGAATTCGTTTTGAATATATAAAAACAGTTTCCGAAGGAAGTTATACTGATCGTTTTATTCCTAATGGTGAATTATATAGTGAAAATACCACAGAAGAAAACCGTACTAACGAACGTAACTTTGTTTTATTAGGCTTAGGAGTAAGCTACAAACCTTCACTAAAGTTTGAATGCTTTGCTAACTTTTCTCAAAATTACCGTTCTTTAACTTTTAGTAATATACGTGTTGATAACCCAAGCCTAATTATTGACGAAAATATCGCCGATGAAAGCGGATATACTAGTGATATTGGTATACGTGGATCTTTAGGAAATATTTTCAGATATGATACTAGTGCCTATGCCCTACTTTATGATAACCGAATTGGACAATACTTCAGCTCCGAGGTAGATGTTGAAAATGGTAATATAGAACCATCACAGGTAGGACGTATATTCCGTACAAACTTAGGAACAGCATTAATTTATGGAATTGAAAACTTAACCACATTAAACTTCTCAAACTGGTTACTCCCAGAAGGAAAAGATTGGCACTGGCAACAGTTTCTAAATGTAGCCTATACTTTCTCTGAATATACTGAAGCCCAACGAAAACAATTTGTGGGTAATGAGGTAGAATTTATTCCTAAGCTTAACTTAAAAACAGGACTTGAATTAGGGTATAAAAATTTTAAATCGAGCTTACAATATACATTTGTATCTACACAATTTACCGATATCCAAAATTCACCTGCTAATCTAGACCGTAGTAGCTTACACGCTATAAATGGTGAAATTCCTGCATACGAAATTATCGATCTTTCATTAGAATACACTCACAAAAAATGGAAATTCGAAACAGGAATAAATAATTTACTAAACGAATCCTACTTTACACGACGTGCTACAGGATACCCTGGTCCAGGAATTATACCATCAAACCCTCGTAACTTTTACGGAGTAATACAATATCAGTTTTAAAAATTTATTTAAAACAATTCGGGACAGTGTTAAAACACTGTCCCGAATTGTTTTGTTCCTAATTTAAGACGACTGTATCATTCATAACTTATTAAGCAGAGCTACTTCTTCGTTTTAATGAGAAAGCTCTTGTAAATCGTCTTGATGAACTTGATCGTTGCGTAGTTTGTGTTGCTGCCAACCTCTCTCGTTGGACCTGTTGCCTTTGATTCACAAAATCCCTAACAGCTGCTTTAAGTGCTATTTCCTTCTCAGTAAATACATCTGTAGTAGATGAACTTCTTAGGTTTTGTTCTAGAATTCTTTTTCGAGCTGCTACCTGATTTGCTAACTTAGTTTTCTTTATACGTGACAAACGTAAAATTTGCCCTGAAAGGTCTTTCGAAGAGAGTTGTCCCTGAGCCAACTGAACTTCATGGTTACCAAAAAAACGTGTAAGTGTATTAGGATCTATAAAAGAACAATTTGGTGATTGACTTTGAAGTATATCTATTAAAAGATCATTTACCTTAAGTGCTAATTTCAACTGATTGGATCTACTGAAAGATTCTAATACTCTCTGATTCGACTCTAAAACCTCTTGCAAAGCTAACCTAACTTCTGTAGGAGTAAACTGACTTGCCATAATACCATTTTGTAAACACTGATGTAATTGCTCATTTGGTACTTCTAAAAGCGTAAATAAAACATGGTAACTATCCAAATGCTCTTGCTCTATAGGACTAATAGTATGTAATGCCATAATTCATTTTAAAAACAACAACGCAATACTACAACGTTTTAGATTTAATAAAAAACGTTTTCGTTAAAAATTAAAATTATTTTACAAAAGTTACCCTATGTGACAATAGTAGGTAAATTATAGAAAATAAAGATTACGTGTGATCACCCACCTCTCAATGGATATATTTTTCCCAAAAAGCTTTTACCTTAGGTTTATAGAAACCATGACACCCAAAAGGTAGTTTACCATTATTAAGCTCTAAAGCAAGGTGTGGTTTTCTATCAAATGCAAAACCTAGAGCAACATTATAATCAGGTACTTTAAAATCAGGAACAAATTCGGGAACTTGTATAGACCAAAACACATCCTCCATCAATCGAAAATCTCCATAAGGACGCTGTAAGTTCTCCTTAATCTTTTCAGGAAACTGATGACATACATTTATGAATGTACTAATCTTTCGTAAAGACAACCCACCATTTCCTACTTTAAAAAATATTGAAGCACGCTCCTGTTTCTTTTTTGATTTTGTTTTAAGTAATAATTTATTCCACCATGTACGCGGCGAAGCGATCCAAGGTGCTCCGATATAATCGTACCCCTTAGTACACCAATAATCGAGCTGATCGCTAAACACATAAGCATCGAGCTGATAAATAAGCATATAATCATGCTGTGCAAAACGTTCATAAAAAAATGTAGAATGCAATAATTCGTTATACCCTTGAATTCCTTGAAAAAAACGATCTTCAAAACTATGAACCTCAAAAGATTCATCAAGCAATACTCCCGAAAGCTGTAAACTATCGGGTTTCACTAAACAAATAGTGTAAGCTGACAATACTGCCTTACATTGACTTAGTGATTTTTGTTCTTCTTCGGAAAGCTCATTCTTATAGACAGGAATGACGATAATAGGCATAACACATGATTTATAATCACAAAGCTACTACTAAAAATCATATTTTAGTGTGGGAATATAGACGAAATACACATATTTGAAAAGAGTAAACATTTTCAGTTAATATTTTTTAAGGAAAGTAATACCTATAAAAAATTCACACTCATAATTCACTCCAAAAACCTTAATAATCATTAGTACTAAATATAAACACAACAACCAACACACAACAACCTTTCACCTTAATAAAAAAACGTTAATACCAATTCAAAAAATAACCAAATATCGATACTTAAAAACATCTCAACGATAGAAACAAGATTAAACTCATAATTTATTATAACTTATATAAATTAATTTTATATCCATAAAAATAATATCTAGCCAATAAAATGAGCTAATTCATTCACCACTAACACCCATTAATATTTATGAAGAACATTATACTTAACACAATCACATTACTCAGTCTGTTAACATACATCACATCCTGTGAACCCGAAGGAGAAAATGCAACACACTGCGAAGATTTAACTTTCACTTATGAAGGTAGTTTTGATGGTGATTACTACTACGCTACATTTAAAGCGAACGAAATATCTGATGATGAAAATGTAAACTATACATGGCTCGTTGATGAACGAGAGCAAGATACAACAACTAGTAGCGTATTTTTAGAACTCAGTGAAGGTGAACATGAAATATGTGTATCAATTGAAACAACTGACTGCCCTGAAGGTGTTAACTATTGTGAGACTATAAATATTAGTAAGGAAGAAAGTGTAAATACTACAGAGTGTACTTTAAAACTTGATATAAACACATATAATGATGGTGGAGTATTTGCAAATATAGAAGCATCTGGACTAGAAAATGAAGAGGGAGTTTACTACGAATGGAAAATTAATGATGAATACTATGACAATAAAGGTGACAACTACTTACGTTACCAATTTGAGAAGAATGGAAATTATACCGTTTGTGTACTAGCGGAGACGCCTGAATGCCCTATGGGAGTGACACAATGTGAAATCATAAGTATTGATACGTTTGACGATAATAAGCACTGTGAAGGTTTAACGATAGAAAGCCAAATTCATGTAGAGAGTAGTATTCTATGGGAGTTTAAAGCTTCAGGAATAGCTAGTGATTATGATGTATATTATAGTTGGATGATTGACAATGAATTTATAGACAGTGAGCATAAGGATATTTTGATATATAAATTTACCGAAAATGGAAGCTATGAGGTTAAAGCATTTACAGAAACACCTGAATGTCCTACTGGAACAGAAACAAGTATTATTGTAGAAGTTACTGAAATTGATAACACTTGTGATATAAAAATAGATGCTGTACCAAACTATAAGGAGGGTGATGAAGTCGTAAATGTATCATTTGAAGCTTACGGAGAATCAGGTATCTTCGAAGTTGATAATTGGTTCTTATGGAATATAAATGAAAAACATATTAGTGAAGATGACGACAAAGACACTGTACTCTACTATACGTTTACTGAGAATGGAACTTATGAAATATGTTTTGAAGCTGAAATAAGAAATGGTTGTGAATCAGTTTGTAAAACAGTTGTAATTGACCAATTATAAAAATAACTTACTGAAATAATTAACGGGTATACCATTGAAAATACAGTCAATAGTATACCCGTTAATTTTAATTTAAAATAGCCTCCCAACACTTCGCTATTTCTTTAGTATAATACTGCTTAGAGTCTACATACGCTTTGTTAGAAAGTGCTTCCCAATTATGATATCCCTTAGCTACTTCATTCAAACAAGAGGTAAGTTCTCCTTCTGGAAAGAGAAAACCATTCTCGGCTGTAACAATTGATTTTGGACCTGAATGTGCTGCTGCAATAGGTACTGTACCCTGTGACAACGCCTCGATAAGTACAATCCCAAACAGCTCTTCCCATCTAGTAGTCTTCTTACAATTTAGAATCAAATATTCATGCTTCGCAACGATTGATCTTAAATAATTAATATCTGTAACTTTATCTAGAAAATCAATATTACCATACTTTTCACTATAAGCGGTTACCTTACTAGAAAGTTTACCACTTCCTACCATACTAAGTTTCAATTCGGGATGGTCAACAAAATAATGAAGTATTTCTTCAATCCCCTTTCCTTCAGTTAACCTCCCTATAACTAAGAAACTATTGGCGGAGCGTGTTTCTGTTATTTTTGTTTCAAAATCTGATTTTAATGCATGATGTACCACACTTATTTTTTCAGGATTGATAGTGTAATTCTGTAATAATTGAGACTTAGCAATATGACTTACCACAAAATGATACTTAACCTGTTTTTCTAAGAAATTCTGCCATTGCTTTAATACCCTATCTGATTTTATCGCTTTTGGCTGAAAACTTTGATCCCAACAGGTCCACGAACTATGATAATAGGTTTGATGATTTCGTAGTAACCATGCCATACGCCCAAGCTTCGTATCGAAAGGAGCAATGGCTAAAACTACTTTCTTATTCTTAGTTAAGAATAAATTAATTAAGAATACTATATTCTTCAACTGTTTTTTAAAGCTTTCAGAATCTCTTTTGAACAAGCTCTTAAAAAGACGACCAATTACTGAAAACTCAAAATATTGTAACTTAAAACCTTGTTTCTCTAATAGGTATCGCAATCCTATGTAATGACTATCAGCTCCATTTTTATGTAAAATATAGACATCTTTTTTACTCATGTGATAAGGTATAAGGATTTTTTGATATAAATCAAACAAGGCACAGTATCTCTGTGCCTTGTTTATAATTTTCTATAATGCTTACTTGCGAATAATGGTTACCCTAGCATCAGCTGTAATTTTGACTATTGCCGAAGCTTTAGCTTTCTTACTTTCATTAGGAGCTTTTGAAACATAATCCACAAGCTCTATAAGCTTAGGGTCTATTTCTTCAAATTTCTTTGGTGTAGGCTGCCCACTAAAATTAGCCGAAGTTGAAACAATAGGTTTTTTATAACGACGTAATAACCTACTCAAAAAAGCATTACGTACCACACGAATTCCCAGTGTATTGTCTGGTGCTATAATATTATCAGCTACACGAATTGGATTATCATAAATTACCGTAGTTGGTTTATTCGCATATTTCAAAACACTATACGCAGCCTCAGGCACTTCTTCAACATACTGTTGTAGCATTTTAAAATCACTCACTAAACATATCAAAGACTTAGAATTGTCTCGCCCTTTTAATGCATTAATCTTATCAATGGCATCAGCATTAGTTGCATCGCACCCTAGTCCCCAAACAGTATCGGTTGGGTAAAGAATAATTCCACCACGTTTAAGATGTTTTATTATTGTATCCGTTTCTTCTTTTAAATCAATCATTGACATATTCGAAGTTTTCTTTTTTATTAGCTTTCTGCAAAGGTAGTTGTAAAATTTTATAGATTTGCTCAAATACAAATAATAAGTTTACGTTGAAAAAGTACCACTTGCAAGTTCAAGACCTTATGGCAAATAGGGCACAACAGCCCGAAAAAGCTTTTTTGCAAAAAGGAAGAAATACAGTCTTAAAGGTGACCTTTGATGACGGTACGCAGGCAGTGATTAAGTATTTCAAGAAACCTAGCCTATTCAATGCACTGGTATATCGCTATTTCAGACCTTCAAAAGCTTTTCGGTCATATACCTATGCACAAAAGTTAAAAGCACTTGGCATTGGTACACCTAGCCCAATCAGTTTTTATGAGCAAAAGACCTTACTAGGACTCCAAGAGAGTTACTACTGCTGTGCCTATATTCATGCTGATTATACGTTTCGTGACTTGACTTTAGATTTTAGTATTCCAGATTTTGAAAACATCGTTCGAGAGTTTACCCGATTTACGTTTGATTTACATCAGAAGGGCGTGTATTTTTTAGACCATTCTCCAGGGAACACCTTAATCGAAAAAACTACCGAAGGTTATCGTTTTTATTTAGTCGATCTGAATCGTATGAAATTTGGAGAAATGTCTTTCGAAGCACGGATGCAAAATTTCTCTAGAATCACAAAAGAGCCGCATATTATTGAAATCATGAGTGATGAATATGCCTTACTTTCAGAAACTTCGAAATCCATAGTCCATCAAGCGATGTCTAAGGCCGTTAACGATTTTCAACAAGCATTCTTTAGAAAAAAAGCCCTTAAAAACAAGTACTTCTTCTGGCGAAAGAGAAAATAAAAGCACTTATGAAACTAAAAGAATTACCCCGTTCAATCTATCAGTCACTTTATCTTAAATCCTTAAGTGTCGATCAACTTTTGAAGACACCTAAAAAAGAAGTCCCTGTAATTATCTCTCTTACGACAATTCCTACACGTATTGATAAGGTATACATCACTTTACGCAGTATTCTGAATCAGTCCGTTCGCCCGTTTAAGCTCATCTTATGGCTGCCCGATACAATCAAATCTAGCATTCCTGATACTTTACGTAAACTTGAATCAGCTGTATTCGAAATTGATTTTACCCACCTTACTTGTTCACACAAAAAACTGATTCATACCTTAAAGAAATATCCTGAATATCCTGTAATTACAGCAGATGACGATTTAATTTACGATCCACTTTGGATTGAGAAACTATATACACAACACGAAAAATTTCCGAATACTATTATCGCTAACCAAACACGAAAGATCAGTTATAATACTAACAATCAACTATTACCATATCCGAAATGGACTTATCAAAGTACTTCAGAGCTAAATGATTTTAATGTGTTAGGGATAGGAGCTTCAGGAATTTTGTATCCACCACATTGCTTTACGGAACAGGTATTTGATGAGAATTTATTCTTAAAATTATGCCCTAAAGCTGACGATCTTTGGTTCAAAGCTATGGCCATTATCAATAATACACCTACGATGATGTCACAAGATATTCCCAATCCACCGATACCGATTTTAGGTACACAAAAAGTATCTTTAAAAAAAGAAAATATCGGTAAACACAAAAATGTCGATCAGTGGAATGCCTTACAACAGTATTTTAAAATTGATCCAAATATACTTCAAGTTTAGGAATAATATCTTTTGCCTCTAATTTGAGATAGAGGCTCATAGCTTTATCCTTTAAGTTCTTATGGCTAAACCCATTACCTTCATAAATTTCAGGACAGAAGTCTTTGAGATGCACAGAGTAGTATTTTTGGTCATCGTCAAACATATTCCACACTTCTTTGTTTACCCACGGAGAAAACACAGTGAATGTAGGGATGTCTAGTGCTTTAGCCATGTTTACGGCACCGCCTTCATTACCGATAAGCATGGTAGATTGGGTAAGTAACCCAAGGAAGTGACGCAAGCTTTTTCCGTAAATATCAAGACGGATTTTTTGTTGAGTAACAGCTTTCGTAAGTTCATAGATTTCAGTAGCAGCTTCCCTTTGCGAAGGGATATAATTGAAAAGTAATGTAGCTTTAGGTTGGTGTGCTGCAATGGCATCAAGAATTTGTGCCATGGTAGCGAAAGGCAGACTCTTTTCGGGTGTACTGCCGAGGATACCGATCATAATTATCGGATGATTCGTATCTACACGTTTCTCTATTAACAATTGCTTAGCTTGTTGGCGCTCTTCGGTACTTATATAAATTTTGGGACGTAAAATCTTATTAGCAACCTCAGATTCTTCAAAAAGCAAACGTAATCTATTTTCAATAGCATTTCCTGCAACAGTAAGCTTTTTATCTTGACGTAAAATGGTTTGTGTATAGCAAAATTTAGTGTAATTTTTATAATAAGACACTCGTTTTTTAGCACCCGAAAACAAACAAATGAGATTACTTTCTAGCTTCCCATAAGCATCATATATACGGTCATATTGACCTTTACGAACCTTCTTAATCAGTACCCAGAGATTTTTGTAATTTTGCTTGGAGGTAGGGGTGAATTCAATGACGTTATCAATATAAGGATTTCCTTGAACTACAGCCCTAGTATTGCTATTGATCAGGTAGTCTATTTGGGTGTTAGGATATTGCTCTTTTAGCACTTTACAAAGAATTGTACTCAGTAGCACATCACCTATCATCTTTTGTTGAATTACTAATATTTTCATTATCAAAATAATTACGTATTGCGAAACTACATAATACACCTTAAGATTTAAGTTTTGTCTGGTGAATTTTTTTATAAATTTTTAAAAAGATCTATGGCAAATACATAAAATTAAGAGTACGTCTAAATAAGATTTCAAAAGAATACACAAAGCATATTTTGCATACCCTTTTGAAGTATATTTGTAAAAAAATAATTATGCCAAATATTACTAATGATGAAGCTGTTACAGCGTTCACTGAAGTACAAGCTTCTCGCAGAATACCTGCTACTCCTAAAGTAACGCCACGAAGTATAATAGTTGATAGAATACTCGAATTATCCGATAAGAAAATTAATGAATACAGAGAAATTAATGATCGTATAAAAACCTCAAGTGTGAGAGCAAATGAAAATCAGGAAACAAATTCAACACATAACCAAGATATTTCCGATTGGTCGATAGGCACAGGGATTGATATAGATGATACTACACAGGAACACAACAACAATAGTACCCAAATATCCGAAACAATAGAGCCTGAATACGTTATCTCCCCTTCGGAGTGGGTACTTCCTGAAAATATGAATCGAGAAATAAAAGACAGAGTCGATCAGTATGTAGACGATTTTTTTAAATCTAGTTATCAATTTACATTGAAACCCAAAGACGAACAGGATAAAATAAGTCAGAACCTTAAAGATGAGGTATATCAGAATGTAAAATACTTTATACAAATGAGAGACATAGATATAGATAGAAAACACTTTCTAAACGAATGTATATCAATATCTATAAACCAGTCTTTAACAGAGATAAAAGAGGCTAAGAACAAGAGTAAATCAAATAAAGTAAAAATTTAAAAAACTGTCTATCTCAGTAGTAGCTATGAGGGCAGATATCTATTAAATAATCCTGATAGCTACTACTTCTAAAAAAACATAAAATCCTCTAAAACACCAAATATTGACACTTATGCTCTAGATATTAGACAACTATTAATATGTTCCTCTAAAAACACTTTCTCCTTAAGCATAATCAACTCTAGTTTTAACTCATGGTACATTAAACTAGAACCTTTTTGAATTTTTCGACATATTTCTACATCAAATTCCTCACATAGATTTAACTTCTCTTCAAGGAGATATACAGAAACTTGTAGCTTACTGTCTTCAAAACTTGACTATTGAAAGTAAAAAATATACCGTAAAGTCTTTTGGAAAACCTTCGTTCTTTAAGGCTTTCTACTATCGATTGTTAAAACACAACGTTCTTATGAATACAAAAAAAACTAACTTAGTTAGATATTTCCCTTACCCGTAGGGTATTTTATCAATAAAACTTCTTTTAGTATTAATGATAACTACTATATTTCGGAATACATAGATTACGATTTGGATTTCAGAGAGCTCATCCATCAACCTAATATGAAAAATCGTGATTTGATTTTGAAACAATTTACCTATCTCATTGATAAACATAAATCATTAATTTATATTTATCTTTGTAGAATCATGAAACAAGATATTTCAATTATCATAAGCACCTATAATTCTCCTGTATGGTTACAGAAAGTTTTAATAGGCTATAACCACCAAACCTATAAGAACTTTGAAATCGTCATTGCTGATGATGGTTCAAAGCAAGAAACTATAGACCTGATTGAAGACATGAAAAAGGAAATGTCCTACCCTATTGTACATGTGTGGCATGAAGATAATGGTTTTCAGAAGTCTCAAATTCTTAACAAAGCTATTACAGCTTGTCGAACAGCTTACATTATTATGAGTGATGGAGACTGTATTCCTCGTCAAGATTTTGTAGAGCATCACGCAAATTATCGTGAAGAAGGGTACTTTTTATCAGGGGGGTATTTCATGTTACCTATGAATATCTCAGAAGAAATCACTCTAGAGGATATAAAACACCAACATTGTTTTGATCTGAAATGGCTTAAGACAAAAGGCTTAAAAGCTTCTTTTAAAAATAATAAACTTAGAGCAACAGGTAATTTATCAAAGATATTAAACACTATAACACCTACTAATGCCAGCTGGAATGGGCACAATGCTTCTGGTTGGAAACAAGACATCTTAGCTGTTAACGGCTTTGATGAACGCATGCAGTACGGAGGACAAGACCGAGAACTTGGAGAACGTTTATTTAATATGGGTATAAAAAGTAAGCAAATTCGCTACACCGCAATTTGCATTCATCTTGACCATCCAAGAGGTTACAAAAACCAAACTTCAATTGACAAAAATCGTGCAATCCGTGACTACACAAATAAACATAAGGTTGTCAAAACACCTCACGGTATAAAAAAATTAACTAATGCTTAAACGTATACTGATTGCTCCTTTTTTAGCTATAATCTTTGTGTATCAACACATGATTTCACCACTTACTCGCCCTGCTTGTAGGTTTCAACCTACTTGCTCGTGTTATGCAAAAGATGCATTTGTAAAATATGGTGTTTTTAAAGGTGCTTGGCTAGCTACAAGAAGAATTGCTAGTTGTCATCCTTGGGGAAAATCAGGGTATGACCCCGTACCTTAATAACTGTTTTAAGGAAGGATCATAAAGCTCAATCCTTCTTTTTCTAACTTACACAATTTATAAGATAGTACCGTTTATCTTCCTTGTTTTACCCCCTGTTGTTGTCTACTCTTGATGTTATGTACAACTTTGTATAGTAAAGGATTTTTCTCTCTATTAGTACTACGTTGTAAGTGGTTCATCGCTTTTGTAATAATATCTACAGGTATACGTGTTACTTGAGAATTACCATTGAGTTTTTTACTTACCTCTTTTACACAATCTGCTCTGTTTTTATAGTCATCTGCTACTTCTGTACTTTTTGAATATTTTTGTATTTCCAATGTAGCAACAGCTATCTTGTGTAGCACATTATATGCTTCAGGACTAAGTCGCATATCTCTCCTTAGTAGTTTAGCTACCCCAGGTTTTATACTCCCATTAGCTTCTAAGCCATTATTTTCATTGAGTAAATTCATAAATCGATCTACCATGTACTTGTCAATATCACCAGGTCCTATTGTACCTCTAAGCCTTGTATTATCGATATCTTCTACACCTTTAAATTCCTGAATAGCAATCTGTAGTTCGTGATCTGATTTTTGAGAATCGAATAATTTATTCATAAAAGCTTCTCCCATAATAGGGTAAATTGCCCTACCTTCTTCTTGTAGTTGTTTATTTTTAACATCTGATATTTGATTAATAAGTCCTAAACTATCTTGTTTTATCTCTTTTTCAAGATTACTACGCACTTCTGGATCTGTTGTTTGAACATATTGCTGGACTTTGCTTTCCAATTTTGTTAGGCTATCTGTTATTGCGTATAATGCTTTACGATCATTAGAGAAACGTTCTGTACTAGCGGATAGTTCTTTTATAGCAGCAATAACACGTACTACACTTTTATTTTTATTAAAACTATCTAACAACTCGTTCACTTGTTGTTCTGTAGGAGGCTCTATGCCTTTTTCCTGATGTTGTTTTGTTAAAATATATTTTGCAACTCCTTTCTCTGTCACTAAATCATGTGCTCCAGTACTTTTTGCCTCTTCCAGAAGTGATGCCATAGCTATTACAGATGGTGTAGTTGCTATTTGATGTGGTTTTGGAGAAAATTCCCGTGCATATTCTATTTCAAAAGCATTTTCAAAAGCATTTTCGAAGGCTTCTTTTACATCTCTTCTATTGCGTACATTATCAACATATAGATTAAATTCAGCATGGTACCTTTTTTTCAATGGACCTTCAACATCAGGTGCTAGAGCTTCCGAAAGATTCTGCTTTATATTACTCATACTACTCATTTTGTTCTCTCTTGCTAATACCTTTTCAAATGATTCTCTAAATGATACCTTACAATCTTCTCTAAGTTTTGCATCATATCTTTCTTTAAATTTTTCACGATAATCCTTTTTGAATTTTGCTTTAAGTTGTTTCTTAAATTCTGCTTGATATATTTTTTCAATTTCGTCAGGAGATTTATCTGCAAATTCAGTGGCGATCCTTTCTTGGAAGCTTACATCAAAGCTTTGTTTAAAGGCCTCAGTATAATTCCTACTAAATTGTGAACTCATATTTTGCTCGTAATCACTAGCTAACTGTTCTATTGTAGCTTGCTCTATTTCCGAGTCACTTAATTCTTCCTGATAATCAACACTTTCTGTTTCACTTTCACTTTCTTCTAAATCTTCATCTAGATCAATATATTCTTCTGGACGTCGCCCCATCATATCAAGTAATTCCATAAACTCACCTCTAGGAAGAACTTCTTTAAGATGACGACCACTAAACGGCTGTATTTCCATCTTATCATCTAGATCAACATATTCTTCTGCACGTCGACACATCATATCAAGTAAGTCTACAACGTCACTTGTAGGAAGGATTTCTTTAAGATGACGACCGCTAAACACCTCTATCCCAATCTCAGAGGTTTCACTTTCAACAGTATGTCTTGTTTCTTGAGAATCAATACTACTCGTTGTTCTAGGAGCGTTACTAGGTCGTGTTAATCTTGAAAAATCCTCTTCTTCTGTTGCTACTCCTTTCCCTTCAATTAAAGGTGTTCCTTCTCGGTAACTTACTGTTGAAGGAGTACTTACATCTGAAAGTTCGGCAAGACTAACTTCTGAGGAAGAGTCAGTAGTTACAGAGAAAGTATCTTCTCCTTCAGCAATTCTAGGGAGTACACGGTCTAGCATTCTCCCCAAAAAACCTGTTGGTTTAGGTGTTTCAGGTGTAAGTTGCGAATCTAAAAAGCCTTGAATCTGACGTTCACTTACTTTCTCGTTTAACACACGTGAACGGATAAGTTTTGCCACATCACCGAAATGCATTGTAGAAGAATTACCTACATATACCTGACGCATCGGTGAATTTTCGTCACTGTAAGGTTCTATCTCTACACGTATTTGAGGACCACCTTTACTAGTTAAATATCTTGAAAC
This sequence comes from uncultured Flavobacteriaceae bacterium, assembly GCA_964472695.1. GTDB lineage: Bacteria > Bacteroidota > Bacteroidia > Flavobacteriales > Flavobacteriaceae > Aquimarina. The sequence goes on along the minus strand of CAYYNF010000011.1, from coordinate 957 downwards.
AGGTTTCAATACGTCAGATTCTCGTAAACTCTGATTTATACGACCAGACACCTCTGAACGTTGCTGTATAGCACGTACAAAAATACCGTGTCTTTCACTTGTTCTAAGATTTTTATAAAGTCTTTTAAATCTTTCTAATTCTTTAGAGAGCGTTTGCAATTCAGCTGCATTAGTACCTAAACTAGCTAATGTTTTTTTAGTACTTTCAGATGAGGAAAAATCAAGAAGCAACTCTCCTTGATACTTATCACTATTAATACGAAATCTCCGTCCATTAGCTGCCGAATGACTTAAGTTTTCAGGTAAATTCTTTATATCGAATCCATTTAATGCCAGATGGAATTGCAATGCAGTTAAACTACTGAAATCAACTCCACCTGTTGCTAGAGTCTGAAGCACTTTAAAGGCATGTTGTCTAACTGGAAATCTCTCAGCAGGAACATAATCACTAATAGCTACACGTACACGTCCATCTTGACTTCGTTTAGTATCACTAATACCAAATTGGTACTCAGCTCTATTTTCTAAAAATTGAGCAACTTCTTTAGCACCACCTATTAATACATAAGACTGAACCCCTTCTGAATCGACATCAATACGAGGTGCTTCTTCTCCTGCCCTTGTTACTCCTATAGGTGGGGTCTGTATACTCACACCATCACTATACCCATGTATGACTTCAACCTCTTGCTCCATTCTGTTATTGATATATTTATCTTAACTTAAGAATAAATAATTTATTTTACAGAACATTTAAGTATATTGTATTTTTTATTAAGCATACACCTTAATTTATTAGTATTTAGATATATTTAACACTTAATACACATATATTTATTATTTTTTCAAATAAAATGATTTCGTAAAATTATAAAATATCTTTTATAAGATTTATTACATCTCTACTCTACCCGACGATTTTTATAAGCCATAAAAAAAGCAGACTTTTGGAATTTC
>CAYYNF010000010.1:0-26398 GCA_964472695.1 uncultured Flavobacteriaceae bacterium | reverse complement strand
GTTTCTCCAGCATCACTTAAGACCTTCCAACTCTCCACCAACTCAGGCTTCTCTAAAAATAGATTCCTTACCGTTTCATCAGCCTGTGCAAAATCATCAAAGAACTTATCAGCATCGTCACCAAGGTCTTTAATTTTCTCACGAAAACGCTCTACAGTTTCCTTGGTAATGTTGCTGGTACTGGTAAAGCTTAGTACCTTTTTTCCTTTGGCTAATTTAACGGAAACATTTTGAATAATGTCAGGTAATTTTGCTAAAATTCGGTCACCTACGATTACGGTAATCACTACCGAAGTTCCGCTAAAGGATGCTAAGTGTATTCGTCGTCCTGCATCGGTGTTTTCGTTTTTGAGTTCGTCAAGTTCCTCTTCATTAACCCCTATAATAGAAGTTACCACGGTTTCTAAGAGTATCGGAAATACTTTGGTAGGATCATTAGTTACTTCTTGTTTTATGGATTCAAAACTTTGTATTAGTTCATCCTGAACTTGTTTATTGGTTGCCAAACTATAAGCCATGGTACACATACTGGTGATATCGGTTAGCTTAGTTCCTGTGGCTTCAATGGTTCCTGTTCCTAATCCGGGTATTTTTACAATAGCATTAGAACTATCTACATAGGTTTTTTGCTCAAAAGTAGAGTTGGTGACTAAACTTTTGGTAATGCCGTAAGCCTCGTATGCTATACGAATGAGCTTTTCATTAGAGTTGATACTAATACTTTTCCCATCAGGAAACGCCTCACTATCCATATTATGGTTTAGCTGTGTAGGAGTTTGTTGTAGTTCGGTATAGTTTATTTCAGAAAATAACTGATTCGAGGTATTGGTAAGATACGTAGATAGTTTTTGGGTATTGACACTTTGAGTTGTTCTTGTAATAGCCGATTGGTTCTTTAGGCTTTTACTAAGACCTATTGTTAATTGTATTTGGTTTTGAGGGTTCAAGTAAAACCTGAAAATTTCATCGGTATGTGTAAAATTTCCTGCTAAAATTTCATCATCAGATAGAGCGTCATCAATTTTATGGGCTACGCCGTTTTTTAATTCATAAACACTAGCATCGCTATTTTGAAATTGTAAGGTGCTAGGAGCGTTTGTAGCTTGGGCTTCAAGTAAAAAATGGGTTATTTGTTCTAAATTGGCAACTTGTGTTGCTGTATCATCTAAACAGTGTGAGAGTTCAAAAGACAAACGTTCTTCCTCTGTTTCAGAGAACGTATAGTCTTCACAAAAACGTGTTCCAAATACCAGTTCAGTAGTACACTTAATCCAATCATCATCATTGTTTTTAATCAATAATAATTCGTCATTGGATTGTAGAAAACGATCTATAATTGATTTACTGTTCTTACTTAAAATAGTTGAATTACTGCTACTAACCATTTCTTTAAGTAAAGTAATTTCACCATCGACAGTATTCCCTATAATACAATTGAAGTATCGGTAAATCGCATCATTTCCTTTAAAGTTCAGATTAAAACGCCCTGAACCATCCAACACATTATACTGTGTGTTGCTATTGTCATCGCATAATTTACATTTCAAAAACTGATCGCCATCTAAGGCTTCAAGAGCCAGTAAAATCTCAATGAATTTTTGATTGTCAAGGTTTTCTTGTTTTACCTCTTGCTCATATTTTTTAGTTATTTCCTGTAATACTTCTGCCTTTTTCTGACTAGCTTTTTGGTAATTTTCAATATCATTTGAACTAAGTTCAGTATCAGCCATTTTGTCAATATGCTGTACTTCTTCAATCGCCTTTTGGTCTTCTTCGGAAAGGTTAGGCAGGTCTAGTAAAGTAGAAACTTGTGTATCTAGGTCAGCAATTTTAGTGTCCATATCAGCACGTACATTGGCACGTTCTTCCTCTGTTTTAGCATTTTTGTAACTATCAAAAAGCCCAGAAATTTCTTTACTAAGTTGTTCCACTTTATCCCCAACGAAGGTTATGGCTTGTATCACCGCTTCAATTTCTTGTATAGCGTCTTTGATACCTTTTACTTCTAAATCATAAGTCGTTTCGACGAGCCCATCAATCAATTGGTAGTCGGTATTGATTTTGATATTCTCAAAACGCACGGCTATTTTGGTGTCTTCGAGGTAAGGCACAGTTACAAAACCGAGCCCTGAGAAGCGGTCACCATTTGAGTTGACTTGTTTGACGGTAACAGGGAAATCACCAGCGGTAAAGCTTTCGTTAACGCCTAGGTTTTTGAGGGTATTTTGATTGCTAATTTCAATATTAGGGAGTAATCCACAGGCATAGTTACGGCTATCGGCTTGGCTAGGAATCGTGAATTGGGCTAAGTTCCCGTAGGTATATTGTGGATTTAGCTGTGTAAGTGGCATACAAGTAGCCCCTACACGGTACTCGTAGGTAGTGTCGTATTCTAGGTTGGCTATGAGGCTTTGGGTATTTTGGGTATACACCTCAAACCAATCGGCATCTTCTTGATCCGCTTTACGGTACTGTAAATGGTAATTTTGATAACTAGGATCGCCTAACCAACTGATTTTAGCACTGCGTTTTTCTTGTACCTCGGCAAGAGCAAATTTTACAGGATCGCACTGTGTGTTATAGCTAAAATTGTAAATTTCGCTATAACCATTGTTTTTAAAACTAGCGGTTTCTCCGAACCCTATATCCGAGGTGGCACGTACACGCCACGCATAGGTTTTACCAGGAATCAACTGTGGTTTGGTAAGGTTGTATAGTAGGCTAGTGGCACGTGTAGTTTCGGTGTAGTAGGTAGGGCTTGCTAAAAAAGCTGCCTGAGGGTCAATTTGGGTATCCCAAAGTTCTTTAATTTCAAATTCGTAAGCTACCGCCGTAGCAGTGTTGTGTCGTGGTGTCCACTGAAATAGAATATTAGGGGTTCCCGATGCTGTTACGAGTTCGTCTTTTAGGGGTAAGTTGAGTAGTGGAGGGTCATTCTGAGTAATGTATATCAGGCTTTGTCCACTATTGGGGTTTGATAGTAGCTCGTTGGTAAACAAGTCATATACTTCCCAACGAAAGGTGTACATGCCTTCGGGTAATAGACGTTGGTATTGTTCAAAGTTGATACCTTGTAGGTTTTGCAGTTCGAAATACGGACGTAAATCGATATTCGTAAATCGTTGTGACACTCCTCCTGTAAGGTATAAAGGTGTAGCCCCCATAACGTTATTTACAGAGCTAATTAGTAGTCCATTTCCTTCAATAACCAAACGCAAACGTACGGGTCGATTAGCAATACTGATGTCGGTAAGGTTGAGAAATAGCTGTAGTTTCTGTTGCGTAGAAGTGCTGTATTGACCGAGCTTACCGTAGTAGGGAGCCGCTATGGATTGATTGACTACTACGGGGTACACTTGAGCATTCATACTTAAAGTAAATAGCCCTATTAATGTGATAAAAAGAGTTTTGAGATGCTGTATATAACGCCACATAAGCTTGTTTTTTGAAAGTATAAAGTCGGTTTATTTTTGGTATTTTAGGTCACATAGTAAGTAAGCCTGATCACCATCTTCTACGAAGGCTTTTATTTTAATAGCTCCTTTTTTACCCGAAGCATTTTCAAAAAGTACAATACGAGGTAGTAGTTCACGGTCAAAAGCAAGTACGCCTGTAGGGGTAGTACTGATATCTAAAGCGTCGAGTAAATCATCGTTAGTCATTGCGTCGAAATCTGTAGCAGAAAGACTAGCAGGGCACTCACATAGTTCTTGACTATTGATAAATTGTGTTGTAGTAGCATTAGGAATTGCTGTAAATCCGTGTGTTTGTACTTGGTCGGGACTTACAAATTGATTGAAAGTAAAACTGTTATTAAGTCCTAAAAAAGCAATGTCAATAGCCGCTCCATTGTCAGTAGTTATTTGGTTTGCTGTAAAGTTTTGACGTAAGCTTGTCGAAAAGAAAGCGGCTTCTACGTTGGTGTTATGGGCTTTATTGATTCCGAAACGGATATCTTCAAGGTTACGTAAACCTGTGTTGGCGTATACTTCAATAGTTTCGCTGTGTATTAGGTTTTGTTTACCGTTACTAGCTGTAAGACTTAGTGTATATGTACCCTCAGTTGTTAGGGTGAAAATGGGTTCTATTTCAGTACTCGTAAGGCTTTCGGGTCCTGTTATAGTCCATAAGTAATCGGTAGCACTTATGGAGTTATTACTAGTATTAATTTGTAAAGGCACCTGAAGATCATCATCTTCAAAATTAACTTCCCAAGAAAAAGCACTGGTCAGTTGTGGAGCAACTTCAATGCTCTTCGTTTCGGTAAGCGTTTCGAATCCGTTAGATACTGATAGATGAATGTTATGAGTTCCTGAGGTTTCAAAAATGATATTCTCGGGCTGTTGTGCTGTTGAAGTTTCAGGTGTTCCCCCTTCAAAACTCCACGCATAGGTAAGCCCTTCTCCTTGGGTCATATTATTGAGAGCTACGCTAACAGGGCTATATGAGCTATCTACTATAGTAGCCTCAAAATTAATATTAATTTCGTCAGCTAGTGTGATGCTTTTTTCAATAGTATCAATACTTCCATCAACATTGGATACTATTTGTTTTAAGGTATAGGTACCAGGAGCCTCATAACGGATTTGCCCAGGGTTTTCATCGGTACTATATTCAGGAGTAGCTCCTTCAAAAAACCACTCAAATTGGTCTCCTCCAGTGCTGGTATTTTCAATAGCCACGGTTACGGGTACTGATGCGTCAGCGTCTATGAATTGGTACTGAAAACTAGCTTTAACGGGTAGTGCTAGTTCAGGATAACAGCTTATAATACTTATAGAAACTAGCAAGGTGGCTATTAGAGATTTGATGTAAGGTATTTTAAACATAAGTATGGTTTTAGATTTTGGATGATTGTGAATAATTATTGTACAGACATGGACTTAACTTCGGTTTCTTGTGCTGTTTCGAGTACGATAAAATACATGCCTGTGGCTAAGGCTAAATTCATAGGAAGTTTGAATTCAGTAGCATCCGATATATCAGGATGTGTATATACTAGGTTTCCTTGCATGTCGTATATACGTAAGCCTATGTAAGCACTTTTGGCAAGGTTAATAGTCACCTCAAATATACCTTGGTTAGGATTCGGGCTGATATTGAAGTTTTCGATAAACGGGTTAGGAGTATCTCCAGCACTAGGTAATACTGAAGCTTCTTCAATAACAATAGATTTATACAAAATTTCACTACAGTAGCCTTGTGTGGTTTCTAAACCAATTTCATAGGTGCCTGCTTGGTCAAAAGTTAGTAGGGCAGAGGTGTCCAATTCCTCTACGATACGCACATGTTCGTTTGGCAATAGCCACGTATGAGTTTCACCATAAGGATCACTGATGTCTATAAGTTTCACTTGTTCATAGGTATGTGCATGTACAGGCATAATAAAGTCGGCACTAATAGGTTTTTCGCTGACAAAAATTTCGATAGAGTCGCTTACCTGACAGCCTAAAGACGAAGTAACCAAAACTTGGTAAGTACCACTTTCGTTAAGAGTAACTGATGGTGAAAATGAAACAAATCCTGAAGAATTCCAGAAGTAACTTGCTTCAGGGTCGTCTATGTAAGCTTCTAAGGTTACCGATTGATCTGCACATAAGTATACCGAAGGACCAAGCTCAATAGTTAAAGGATCGGGTTCTGTAAGGGTAATTTCGGTTGCAGTGGCACAGCCCATAGCATCGTTCAAAGAGAAAGTATAAGTACCTGCACTTAGGTTTTCGAGTGTACTTGTGGTAGCACCCGTATTCCATGCGTAGGTGTAAGGAGGTGTTCCCCCTTCAATAGACAGGCTAATAGCACCGTCATTCCCTCCAAAACAATCAGGATCATCCACAAGGTCAACATGAATTTGTAAGGTTTCAGGCTGATTTACGGTAACTTCTTCCGAGGCATCACAGCCATAGCTATCGGTTATATACACTACGTAGTTTCCTGCTATGAGATTTTTATTTTCAGTACCGTAAACACCATTAGACCATTGTACATGGTAAGGAGGTGTTCCCCCTGTAATGTGTGCGGTTGCTTGGGCATTATTATCAGCATTACATGACAAATCGGTATGGCTTACAGTTACTTCTAATATTTCGGGTTGCGTAATAGTATAGGTTACATCTATAGGGGTTACTATATTATTACTTAAACTTCCAACAACGATACCATTAGCATCCTCTATATTTACGGAGTAATCACCTTCTACTATTTGATCTAATACAGGAGCATTTTCACCTTCTAGAATTTGATAAATACCGCTAGCATCCTTTTGTTTCCATGTATATTTATAGTCATATTTTCCATCTATAGGAGGTTGAAATTTTACCCCTCCATCTGCCGTAGTGGTCAGTTGTCCATCATTAAAAGGATTTACAAAAAGGTTTTGATCGTTACAAGAAATGTGATGTGTTTCTTCGATACTGAGCGTAAGTAAATCGGGTTCTATAAGCTCAAACTGAGCTTCCACGATAGTACATCCTTGTGAGTGTGTCGCAGCATCAAAGTGCTTATCGGTAACCGTTAAAAAGTAGTTACCATCAATACCATCTTTTAGGCTTATGAACCATCCGTCAGGAGTTACTTCTTGACTAAAACTATTCCATACCGTACCATTTTCATGTATCCATGTAAAATTATAGCTTCCATCTTCTAGTGGAGTACCTCCTGTAACTTGTGCGGTAATGATACCATCAGAAAATCCGAATCCTGTAGGGGATTTGTGGTATACAAAATCAATGGCTACAGGTGATTGAGGGGCATTTATAATAGGCGTCTCTGTAATTTCATTCCTTAAGGCAATACTTCCATCAGGTAATGACACTATTTCTTTGGCAATACATCCATGACGATCTCGAACTTGTATATTATAACTTGCAGGAGGTAACAAATAGAAACTTTGTTTAAATGGACTCTCAAAGTCAGTCCATTCATCATCGTTTAGTAGGTATTGGTATCCTCCCATACCTCCAGTAGCCTCTAGGTGGATTTCACCATCAGTACCTTGGTTACACCAAACATCTACTGTGGTATAGCTAAATGCGACAGGAGTAGGTTTATCAATGGTAAAGCTAGTTTGGTAGGTACTCCCCTCGGTGTAGGTATTAAAAGTATTTCCATCTTCATTAGTATAACTTCCTAAAAGTTCAACGCTATATTCACCTGTCGTAAGTCCTGTTAAACTATAGCTATTGGTAGTATCGAGTTCTGATATATTGGTAGCGTTATATACTTCGCCACTAATTGTATTACGTGCAACTATACTTAGTAGTTCATCAGTGTGTAATGCCCTATCGAATTTTATTGTAGCTATCCCGTCGTTGGTATCGAAACAAGTGACATTAGTAGGGGTTACTCCAGTAATTTTTGGAGCAGAAATCATGTATGTATAGCTAATGACATTGGATATCGAGTTATTACAGCCTGTGTTTACACGAAGGTAAACACGCTTTCCATGGTTTAGGAATAGATCTTCAGGAAATAGTTGTTTAGATTTGGTGTCAATTTGATTACTATAGTTTAACGCTTCGGGAAAGTTAATCCAGTTATTAGTATCGAATGAATATTCCCAGTTGAAATACTCGCTACTTACCCCTTCAATGGGTCCTATTTTAAAAGGATCTTCACTACCTAAGTTAGCTTGATCTAAGTCAGGTTGGAGTAGGGTGATTTCTGGAGTAATGTTTACTTTTACATGCCCAGGTTGATTAAGCCCTATGCTTTTGAAATCAAAAGTAGTATTCCAGTGGCAGTCAGTTAAGCTTTTTTTAGTATCTGCATAACTAGTACTTTTACAGGTACCTATTCTGCGTCTTTCTCTGTGGGTTGTTTTGAGAGCCATTTGTGAAACTTTATTACTGGCATAGAATTTAATGCTATTGGAGAAAGTTGAGTTTGTTTTTCCATTTCCATTATTAGGATAACCTGTACTTCCTTGTACTAGTGTTTTGTGACTCCCATCTTCAAATAAAACAGCAATCCATTGTAAACCTCCAGTAATACCTTCACCACAAGAACTTCCTTCATGTCCAATTTCTCCATTTATAGAGAGTTTATAGTAGGCTTCTTGGGCATAGGTATGTATTACAAAACCTAATAATATGAGTAATAATCGGTTTTTCATAAGGCTTAAAATTTTACTTCTACATTTTTCATATTAGAGAATTTAGCATCTTTCAAGGTTGCTCTTATGAAATATTTGTAGGTGTTATTAGGTTGTACGTTTTGATCAGTATAGGTTTTTAGATTTGCGGGTAAGGTTTTTAGCATTACCGCAGGTTGCCCATTTTTTTCTCGATATAAGCTGTATTCAAAAACTTGTTGATGATCGGCACGCCAAAATAGTTCTATGACTTGATTGTCTTTATAGGCATTAGCATTGATTTCTTTTATTATTTCATTGGGACTATTGTCGGTAACTTTTACTGTGATAGGTGTGGTAAATGATGAAGAAAGTCCTGCTTTGTCTACCGCTTTCATACGGTACTGATAAGTGGTGTTGGCAACTACTTCCATATCTTCAAATTTCGTGTCGGAAATAGTTTCGTAGATAAGTTTCCAAGAACTTTCATCATTAATTTCCTTTCTGAAAAGTAGTTGTTTTGCTCCTACTTCAGAGGAGTTTACCCAAGTGAAGTTTACTTTTGCGTTTTGAACGTCAAAGTCTTTGAATACAGGTGGTGTAGGCGGAATGATATCGGGTTTTTCGAGTATCAATAATTCCGATGCTTCAGAATGATTAAAACGTTTGTCTACCGCAATTACTTGGTAGTACACTTTTTGGTTCAAGTTTTTGACATCTAAAGTATCTACAAAACGCTCTTTTAAAATAACTACATTATTTAAAGGAGAAAGTTCTTCATTCGCTTTAAATCCTCTAAAAACCTTGTATCCCGATAGGTCTTTTTCTGTGTTTTTCTTCCAATGAAAACGAGCTATTCCTAAAGTATCAATTTTTCCTTCTAACCCTATAGGTGCCACAGGGGGAATAGAGTCTATAGGCTGCACTAGTTTACTAGCAGAGGTTTTGTATTGTTGATGTCCTACACCTATAGCTTTTATCTTAAGATAATTTGTGCTTTCGAGGTCACTATATTTAATGCTTCTAAGTTGTGTGGCAATACTATCGATAAGGGTGGTATAAGGTCCTGCATCTATATCGGCACGTAAGAGCTGAAATTTTCGTACTTGGTTTTCTGCACTTTCAGGGAATTCCCAATTAATGAGTGCCTCATTGGGTTCTGAGGTAAAATCTACATTAGTGATTCTAGGAGTTACCAACAAATTAGGTTTTCCTACACCTGAAACATTTTTCGAATACTTACTAAGTTCCCCAAAAGAAGATACCCCCTGTACACGATAATAATATTTTTGGTGGTTTTCGGGAAGTGAATCAATATAGAACATACGTTTTGCAGGAGATTCGGGGGTATCATTCATATTGACCAATGCTTGTTTATTGATACGGTTAAAATTTTTACCATCACTAGAACGTTCAATATGATAAGAGGTATATATGTTTTTAAAAGCTTCATATTCCCAAGAGACAATTGCATTTCGATCACCAAAAATAGCCCCTAGTTCATTAGGGGAAGGTAGTACTTCGTAGTCATCAAGTCCTATAACGACAGCACTAGATTTTAATTGGGATTCATCATAGTCTATAGCTTTTATTTTATACACATACTTTTCATTAGGATATACTTCGGTATCGACAAACCCCCAAGCGGCTTTTTGTGCCGCCTCAAAATTCATATCAGCAGCTAATAAGGCAAAGGCATAACGTTGTTCTAGCTCCTGAGATTGATTAACTATAGAAACTAATTCTCCACCGCCTTCTACTTGGAAGGATTCACCATACAACGCTTGTACAATTACAGCAGCGTGATCATTTTTTGTAGCGATACTTTCCCAATTTTCTAAAGCTTCAGCTTTAAGAGTTTTGGTCATTATTTTTACAGACTTATCTAAACGTTTGCCTTTACGAATAGCAATATATTTCTCTAAAATGAACCCCGACTTATTGGTTTGTTTCCAGAGTATAGGATCTGTAATAGCCCAACGTAAGGCAATTTGTTTTTCTTGGGCACGAGCGATAAGTTTAATACTAGGAGGGTCTTGTGTTTGTGCACAAATGCTCATAGCATTTAGAAAGCCAATTATTAGTGTTAAAAGGCTTTTATATAGCCAAGCATACTTTGATATTGTTTTCATAGAAGAAGGTATAAGGGCTTGTTATATTCTAAATTTATTAGGGTTTTTAAAATCATAGTTAGCTGATGTTCCCAAATTTCCATCAGGAAGCTGATACGTCATCTTTACAGTATAATTACCATAACGCATGAACTTAAACTGTTCATCCATTATTTTTAAATTTTCGTTTGTAGTATTAAGTTGTCCACTGACCCAGTCATTAGCAACTTGATTCACTAGGTCATTCCAGTCTTGTTTATAAATACGTCCTAAGTCATAGTAATAAGGGAAAGTATTCATTATACTATTTAGGTTTACCCCATTTTTTAGGCTAGTTAAATATGTTGAAAGTATAGGAATAGCACGTTTAGGAGGACTCCCCAAGTCATCGACTTGCCTGTAGTTAATCTGATAATTTCCACTTAAGTTACTTTCATATAATACAGGTGCTAAGTCTTCTTTATAATAAGCATCCTCTAAACTAGCTTCAACAGCTATCAGAGCTTGGTTATCTGTAAATGTGGTACCTATAAGTTCAGCAGTATCGAAAGCTTCGTCTGTTTTAATTCGGTTACTTAAATAGATTACATCTGAGGTTACTTTTCCGAAGTTGTATTTATCAGTACGAATACCTTTGATCTTATCAGCAAAAGTTTTGTATTTAGAGCTTGAAAAAGCATAAGCTAAACGTGAAATACTACCCGATCTAGAAACTTGACTAGCTTCATTTTGTTGTATACTCACCTCATTATTATCATCAAGTTGACTAGTCGTTTTCTTAGAAGTTTTATCAGTATTACTATTACTTAAAGACTTACTTATAAGTTTAAATTGATAGTCTGATTTTTGTTCAATATCAGGCATTTCGTAGGTAATACGGTTATTGTTTTTGTCATAGTTAAAATCAATTGATTGTTCATCGTTACTTTCTATATTAGCGGTAATTTGGATAAAGCTTTTCCACTTTGGATCATCAAAAAGGTAATCTTGTCCTTTTTTCAGTTGAATATAACCTTGTTTAGTTTCTTGCTCAAAAAAGTATTTCTGATCGATTACAGGGTAAGTGTAAGCAATGTTTTGAAGCGGAATAGCAGTAGGTGCACCTCCTGTTACAAAGCCGCGTTTTTCGGTTTCGGTAGCAGGCTGACCATTTATTTTAATAGCCCTAAATATACCGTTTACCTTTTCTTTGAAACTAACTACTACTTTTGCCTCTAAACTTTGATTAGGAGGTAAAATATCATCACTAACAAAGTTCACACTCGTTTTGTATTCTGACCATTCGAGATGACCACTAATAGGGTTTCCTTTATGAGTTACACTAAACTCTTCGAGATCTACACGGTAGGTTTTATCACCACTATCTTCAGCAATAACAATAGGTTCACCTACTTTCATATTGAAAGCAGCCTGTGGTACAGCAAATACATCTATATTCTTACTAGCGTCATCAGGAGTAAGTCCTGTAATGAGTTTCATTCCTCCTAAAGGTGAGCTTTCTTCTTGAAGTTCACATTGTTCTCCAAGAGTGAGTTTAAAACGAAATTTCCCTTTGACAACTCCACCTAACACATTAAAATGTCCTGCCATGTAACCACGCATCCAGATAGGATTAGGAGCTTTGGCTTGTAATAAAACAGCGGCACCACCTTTGAGGACAGGGATTTTTTTCTCTACAAAGAAGACCTTTACTCGTACGCCTAATTCTCCTTGTAAGTAGGCATAAGCCTGACCATTGGCATACCATCCGTTGATACCAATTTGTCCATCTCGGTTATTACATGTTGCTTCTCCGTAGTCTTTAAGCATAATATCATATCCTGCACCTGCTTGAAAACTAGCATAAAATATGAGAAACCTCAGATCACCGGTATCAATTGCTATTTGTTGTCCAAAAGCAAATCCTTTTCCTGTGCCTAAAGCATTTTCATCTCGCATATAAGCCAGCTCATCTGCGGATACCCCTAAAATTTCAGCAACCATAGGTGGTGGGTTGGGAGCACCAGGGAGCCGTGTTCCTGCCATAAGGTAGCTTCCCGACTTAATACTTACAGGTCCAACCCCAACTTTTAGACCAATACGATCTTCAGGGGTTCCTATATGAATATACCATTCTTTAGGATCAGCATGTACCACTGCCCATCCAGCTCTACCTTGTGGTCCTACTCCTTTAACAAATCCTCCTGGAGTATTTACAAAGGTTTCCATTTCTCCATGCAATATCTTATTGTTAAAATCGTATTCAATACCTACATTCGCAAAAATAGGTACGGCTTCTGCATTTACTTCAGGAAATTCAGTCATTCCTCTTTCAAGAAATTTTTGAGCAATATTACTATTAGTTTTTGCATTGAGAAAAGCACTTGCAATAGCTTCATTCTCCTGTACTTTTTGTAGTACGTCGCTAATTTTTCCCATATTAGGAATTGGAGCTCCTAGGAATGTAGCTTTTCCATAGATTCCTACGCTATTGGCTCCTCCATGTTTATTGAATATCATTTCAAAACCCGAAGCTCCGTCAAATACTTCTTTGCTAGGTGTATTAAATTTTATCATAGCTTTAAAGCCCAGTCCTATTTCTATATTAGGTGTATAAGCGAGTCCTGAAGGGGACGATTCAGATCCAAATCCACTACGTTTCATATGATAAGAAGCACCTCCAGCAATACCTGTTAAGTTGAGTCCAAAGAGTGGTATTCCATTAGGTATATCCATTAGAGCATCGAATTGCCAGTATCGGAATTCTCTTTTTCCAAAAATTCCATTGGCAGCTAATTTTAAATCACCTTCTCCAATACGTACCTCTAAGTTTGATTGAAATCCATTACCATAAATAGGGTCATTTCTGAGTAATTGTAATGCTCCATTCATAGTAAAACTACCTAAGTTCGCATCAATAGCCATACGTCCAAGGTTTATTTGTTGAAAATTCCATTGTTGTTTGTAGTCTTTTTCAGAAAATTGTCCTATAATATTGACTTGTGTTTTCGCAGAAAATCCGTTATTCCCTCCCATGAGATTCATAGCGACATCTAGGTGTAAATTGGCACTATCATCTGTACTGGTTACTCCTATTTTACTTACAGATATAGGGAATCCAGCAATAGCTAAATTACCTTTGTACCCCATGTAGTCTACCTGAAATATAGGAGCTTCTGTTTGTAAGACTAGATTTTGAAATTCAATACCTTTGAAATCGATAAGCTTCTGTGGTTCTTGGCTACTTTGAGCATTATCAGAAGTATCAGTTTCTAATTTATTAGTAACAATATTGATAGTTCCATGTAAGTTCGCTTTAGGTCTAAATTGTTGATCTACTACTTTGAACTCGACACTACTATTAGGAAGTAATTTCCCTTTAGCTTGCCATAAATCAAAATCAATTTCTTCTGTACTGGTGACATTTAGCATATACTCTTCTTGGGAGATCAACCCCTGATAGGCAAGACTCGTTTTTGTAGTATCATCCGTTTTTTTCTTACTAATAGGTAAGAGCAGTTCGCCAGAGAATTTAGCCTTTACAAAACGATTACTAGTAATATTTAATTCTATACGGTCTACAGAGTAAGCCCAAGCCTTTTCGTCGTTAGTACGTCCTTCATCTAATGTAAATAGGTTATTTCCTATAAAATTTCCTGATACTCCATAGTTGTCTATAAGTAGGTGTTTTGCTTCAAAAGAAACACGATTGTCCTGATCAATACTTTCGGTAGTTTTAAATTCTTCGGGTAGTGCTACGGTAAAACTATTAATATATACTCCTCTCCATGCATTAGGACTAGGCATCAGTAAGCCATTGTCGTGGTAATGGTTAGGGAACTCTATAGCACTATCATTTCTCAGGTCACTGAAATCGAGTACAGCTGTGTTTACTGCAAACATAAAGTTGCCTTTATAATCTTTACTATTGCGTTTTTCGGAAAGAGTAAAAGGACTTAAGTCAACCTTCACTAGTAAGTCATTCCAATCAGCTCCTACAACGCTAAAATTACCTTCTACTCTATGATCTGTATTAGCTGTATCTGCATTTCCTTGTGCATCTACAGGTAGTATTAATTTTCTTGAAAAAGCAACTATTCCTTCAATACCAATTTCTTGTACTCCATCACAACCAATGGTTACGTAAGTAAGATTTTCGGTACGTCCTGTAGTGTAATCTAGACCTCCTTTAAGACTTAAAAGCCAGTTGCCTGCATTAAAAGGTATATTTACATCTCCTAATAATACCAAATTAGCTTCTCCTAAAAGTCCTCCATCATGTGATAGTTTAATATTATTTGCTCCAAAAAATAACGTAATAGGATCACCGTTATTATCTGTTTGTGGAAGTTCGGCTCTCACAAAAGCTGTAAGTTCTGTATAGTCTTTATGAAAAATCGCCTTTGTAAATCCGAGTGCAAAATTTGTTGAGCCGTCATCACTAGTGTGTTTGATTCCTATAGGAAATTCTGTAATATCTTCGCTAGATAAGTTTTTAGTCCATGCGTTTTCTTGATCTATCACCTCAAAGGTAGTAATAGCTTCATTGCGTTGTGATAGGGTGTTTTCTGAAGTAGGATAATTTTTCTGAATAGCTTTCCAAGAAAATTCATTTTCATGTATTGTAGGGGTTATAGCATTTGCTGCTATTATACTGAATATCAAGAAAAGGCTTAGGCAATATTTCTTTAGCATTTTAAGGTCTGTTTTAAGGATTAGTTTTTCTTTTTAGGTTTTCCTATATCAAAACTATAGGCATAGCTAAAAGTACAAGTAAACTCCTGTAGAGCATCTTGATCACTAGTATTTTGGAATAACTGAATAATATTGAGATTTAGGCTGTGTTTCTTTGCTAATACGGTGCTACTGGTCCACCGAATATTAAATATATTAGTAGTTGCTTCAATAGCTTGATTGGTGTTGTAAGTAAGTCCTAAATTTGTTGTTATTTTTTTATCAAATAATTTTTTAGAAACATCTAGGCTTCCTCCATACGTAGATGTGTCCTCTAGACCGATATCACTGTAGTTGTAATTTGCTGAAGTTGATAGATTTAAGTTTAAGCTATTGACCGATAGGCTATATAGAAGATTAGCATTATGGAAATGGTTAGATTGTCCTATTCTAATAACAGTGCCATTTTGATTTGCAGAAGAAGCAAAACCATAGTTTAGGTTGATATTTTGATTAGTTTTATCATCACTTTTAACAATCCAATTGAAGTTTGCATTAGCGTTCTGAGATAATTGCTTGTAATCTAAAGCTTCTTGTGCTTCATCGGTAAGGTCACTATCGTTAATATCATCAAATTGATTCAAACTTTTATTGGTATGTGTATTGAAGTTTGAGTAGTTTGCTGTTAAAGTAATCTTGTCATTAAATTTTACATTAGTATTGATGGCACCTACAGTTCTTTCGGTAGATTGTTCCTTGCTTCCCTCTAAATTATCGCGTTGCCTTCCTACATTAAAATTGATAGTTACTTTATCTTTTAGTAAAGGTGTACTACCGTTTAGAGTTATATTTTCGAAGTCGTTGTTGAAAAAGTAGGCTCCTAAAGTTTCATAACCAGGATCAATATATTCGTAACCTATTCCTAGTTTCATTTTATTGACCTGAGTATCCATTCCTAAATTAATAGCCTTATAAAATTCTGTCGATGTTTTGGTATTAAAGACAAGACTCAATGGGCTTTCTATAATTTCAGAATCCAAATCATTACTACGTAAATCTCCTGTGATAACAGTACTAGCATAAGAAGCTTTTAAGTTTAGTTGCTTTGTTAATTTTGCCTCACTACCAATACTTAGTGCTAAATTTTCTTTAGGTGTAATCTCATGTTCATCAGGGACCGCACTAATAGAGTTAAGAGCGTCTTTAGCATAGAATCCAATAAATTCTAAACTATAAGATTTCTGTTTCATGCCTAGTTTGGTTCCATATCCCATACGCTCAAATGTAGGTATGGTTTGTGGTGATCCGTTATCTTCGATTGCTTTCAGGAAGCGTCCACCTAGAATACTTACACTAAACTTCCCCTTGGGTGTGAGTTCAAAACCAGCCCCTGTAAATTGATGTCCACTAAGTGTATATGGAGAAAAAGTCATAGAAACATCTCCTAAATGTGCTTGTATCCATTTGTATTTAGGACTAATACTAACACGGTTAAACTTAAAAGGAGTTTCATAACCTAAATTACTACCTTGATTGGTATAACTATAACTTAAAGGCATATTAAAAGTAAGCCAACCTATATTTAAGTTCCCTTGAGCAAAGTATGTAAAGGGATCTCTAGAATTTCGTTGATTTGAATTAAAAATAACGGACGATGCATTTATGCTTCCCTGAATTTTAAGAGGGCTTGTCTTTATTTTTTGTAATGTTTTGGATCCTATATTCTCTAGGTCTTGAGCATAGGTGAAAGTACAAAAATAGCCATATATTAATAGGGCTAATACAGGTTTAAGCATGATTAAGTTAAGTGTAAGTTATTCTATTTTAGAATTTAACAAACAAATAGTTAATTTTATAAATAATATCTTAATACGGAGGTTTTAATGTCGATTAAATGCATTTAATTAGGTTTAAGTGCGTGTTATTGTGTTGGATATGTGCTTTTATGAATAAATTTTATAACTTAATTACTACAATGTATTAGGATATAAGGAATAACACTAATTTGAATTTAGTATTATAAAAACAAAAGTTAGGTGTCTTTTGTCGATGAGGATAGAGTGGTATTATGCTATTCTATGAAGTATGTGTTATTCTCCAAATACTATAATAAATAGGTGTAATTTTAATCAAAAATTAATGCCTCTACAGGTACTCCTGTTAATTGCATATCAATTAATTCTTCATCACTAAAACTATGTTCAACTATTGGAACTATACCAATAGTTATACTTAAATTATATGGGAATTTGTTCTAATCTGATTTCAAATAACGATACAACGTACTTCTACTAATGCCCAATTGTTCACAAATTTGTTTAGGGGTCATGCTATGATCCTGATGTAGAATTTTGGCTACACGCTGTTTCTCTTTTGCTTGGTCAGACAGTCCTTTTGGTCTTCCTCCCTTTCGACCACGAGCACGTGCTGCCTTCAGTCCTGCTTTGGTACGTTCGCTAATGATGTTACGTTCGTACTCAGCAAGTGCTGCAAAAATATGAAAGGTTAATTTTCCTGTAGTTGTGGTGGTATCAATACCATCTTGTAAACTCACAAAAGCAATTTCTCGTTCCTGAAGACTTTCCACAATTTTAATCAGCTCTTTCAAACTTCTTCCCAGTCTATCGAGTTTCCAAACTACTAAACTATCCCCCTTACGTAAATGATCTAAAGTACGGTCTAGTTCGGGACGCTCCTTTCGAGAACTTACTTTTTCCTCAAAAATACGTTCACACCCTACTTTTTGTAGTGCATCAAGTTGTAATGCTAAATTTTGATCTTGAGTTGAGACTCTGGCGTAACCTATTTTCATTGTACTATACCTTTAGTTGGCGAATATGAGCCAATTATTTTGTTTAATCAACTCATTTTTTGATTAAATTTGATTTGATTATTAAGTTTAATTGGCTCATGTATTATAATTGGCAGCAGAAAGATTGGCGAAACTTTTCCTATGAAAAAGACGATTTAGAAACCTTGTTATATAGTTTTGAACATAAAGTAGGTATGCTTCGTGGTTTATCTAGAGGTTTAGACAGAGAACAGCACACACAAGTTATGGTTGATATTATGGTAAATGAAGCGATAAAAACTTCAGAGATTGAGGGTGAATTTATTAGTAGGAAGGATGTGATGTCCTCTATAAAAAACAATCTTAATCTATATGATAAAGAACCTATTAAAGATAAACGTGCTGCGGGTATTGGAAATTTGGTTACTACCATTCAGAATAGCTATAGTAGTCCTTTGACATCAGAAATGCTTTTTGATTGGCATAAAAAGTTATTGACCCATGAAACTCATATAAGTTTAGGGAAATGGCGTACACACGAGGAACCTATGCAAGTTGTTTCGGGAGCTATGGGACGACAGATCGTACATTTTCAAGCTCCACCTTCAGAACAGGTGAACCAAGAAATGACATATTTTATAAATTGGTTTAATAACACAAGTCCTATAGGAAGTACTCCGATTGCCCAAGCACCGATTAGAGCGGCGATAGCACATTTGTATTTTGAAACCATACACCCTTTTGAAGATGGTAATGGAAGAATAGGAAGAGCTATTGCAGAGAAAGCATTGATACAAACTTTGGGCTATCCATTATTGATTAGTTTGTCTACACATATTGAAAATGACAAGAAAACGTATTACAAAAAATTGCAACAAGGACAATCGAGTAATGAAATCACGGAGTGGATTCACTTTTTTGTAGATATCATTTTGAAAGCACTCGAATATTCGGAACAGATGCTTGATTTTACACTTCAGAAAACAAAATTATTGGACCGATTCAATTCACAGCTCAATGAAAGACAGCTTAAAGTAGTACATCGTATGCTTTCCGAAGGTCCAAAAGGTTTTGAAGGTGGTATGACTGCCAGAAAATATGTAGGAATTACTAAAACTTCAAAAGCAACAGCAACTAGAGATTTACAATTCTTGTTAGGAATTGGCATATTTGAATTGAGAGGAAAAGGTAGGAGTGTTTCATACCGTTTGAATCTTTAATTCCTAAATACAATTATTTTGTTTTACAAAATCAATGAATACACATTTTATGGAATTTTGATTAATGAAACGTTTTTTGAGTCAACTTAAGTGTTTTTTGTGTTTCACTTTTCGAAATTTTATTTTGTCTCATAAAACGGTGGTTTTTTGGAATGACTATATTAGTTTAGATAGATGATTATATGTGATTCTAAATTTTGTAGTTTTAGTGAAAAATAAGTTTACCTAAAAGATGAGTTTATCCGTGGGTATGCTTCGTATAAACTCATCTCTAGTCAGTATATAAAAGTCGGTAAATACTATGAATTTAATTCTAAAGTCGGTTAGAACAGTAAGTTTGTTACTATCTATTATTTGTTTATTCTTGTTAATTATCAGTAACAAGTCTGGTGAAAGAGGAATAATTGTTATAGTGCTAATCCCTCTGATAATTATTTTCTTTTCAATATTCTTTTTTACTAATAGAAAACTAAAGAAACCGAAATAGAAAAAGGTACTTTAAGTTATTAAGAGAAATTAATCAATCATTTACCTCAAAAGCCCTATCCGCAAACCTAATCTTAACTTTTAGAGTTCATCCAACCATTAATTGTTTCATGAATAGCTTTTTGCCAATCACTTACATGCTCTTCTACTGCGATTGAAATGACACTACACTCCTCATCAATCAGTTGATTTGTATTATGATTACTGTGATCATAATACTTTCCTGATTGGACTAAAATCAAATATAACTTGAATTAGGAACAAAATCACACAGAATAACCTGTGATACCAACACAATAAACCTCTTAAAATAGCCTACTTCCTAGCCAAAGGGTCTCTATTACTCACTACCAACCTTAAAACACTCCATACTAAAACATCGAAATACCCATAGCAATAAATGGGGTAACAATATAAGTATTCAGCCCTTGCCTATCGGCGTGCCGAATACTTATATTGTTACCCACTGGCTTTTTGTCCGTAAACTTGCTAGCATTGGCGTGAAAGCTCTTTTAAATTTGTGAGGCACGAGCAAACTTTAAATGTGCTTGCACTTGCGTTGGCTTTACTATACTGTTTTTCTCATTAGTTCCTTTACCATTCCAAAAACCATTGCGTTAAATTCTTCTTTAGCTTCTGGATTATCGTTGATCACTTTATAAAAGTCAAAATTCGTTGTTACGTGTTTCAGTAATTCATCTTGTGCAATTTTATCGCTTGTAATTCTTGCATTTTGCTCGTCTGAATGTTGAATTGAATTTAGCATATCTTCATTTTTGGCAACACTCTCTACAATACTTTCTGCCATTTTTCTAACCTTATCGGCATCTTCAAATTCAGTTCCGTAACGCTCGTTAAATGAGTTTATGATATTAGATAATTGGTCAATTTCAGGTTCGTTTACACTACCTCTCATCTCCGTAGGAATTGGTTTTAAATCTTCACCTTGTTCCATTACAATATTGGTAGTAGCTTCTAGTTGTAATCTATAGCTTTCCATATCAATATTATCTAAAACACCTTGTGAAAAGTCTGGCTCAGCCTCTGTGACAAGTTTATTCTGTAAATGATTTAAGTAAATATATAAGCGTTCTAAATATGCATTTTCAAAATCTACAATTTGAGATAAGAAAATATACAAACGTACATAAGTCTTTACTTTAGCTCTAAAGTCTGCCTGTTGCTCTTCTTCTAATTCATCTCTGAATATTGCACTAGATTGGTCTAAAATGTCGTGTAATTGGTCAACAGTTACGTTTGCTAAAATCTTATTTGTAAAATCCTCTACTTGTTCACGAGAATACACTTGGTAATTATCTAGAGCATCTTGTAAATCAAATAACTTATTAGGGTCTGTACCTTCTCCTAAAATGGTGTTTTCAAAATAAGGAGTAAATGCTTTTTCAATATCTTCTGATGAATTAGCAAAGTCTAAAACAAAAGTGTCTTGCTTTAACGGGTGACTTCTATTTAAACGCGACAAGGTTTGTACCGCATTAACACCACCTAATTTTTTATCTACATACATGGTGTGGAGTAGTGGTTGGTCAAACCCTGTTTGGAATTTGTTAGCAACTAATAAAAACTTGTATTCGCCTTTTTCAAACTCTTCTGGAATGTTGCTGCTAGAGAATCCGTTTAAACTAGCCTCTGTTTCTCCATCAATTTCACCTGAAAAACCTACAATTGCTTTGTACGGACTATTGATAGATTTTAAATATTCATCAAAAGCGTGTTTGTATTGAACGGCTTTAGCTCTGCTACTTGTAACCATCATAGCTTTTGCTTTACCACCCATTTTTTTCTTTTTCACAACCTTATCCATAAAGTGTTCTATCATTAAGATAGATTTCTTTTTTATGGCGTGATTGTGACCTTCTACGTAAGACTTAAGTTTCTTTTGAGCTTTTTTCTTATCGTATTCTGGGTCGTCTTCTATTTTTTTTAGTAAAGCATAAAAACTTTGGTAAGTGGTGTAATTTTGCAATACATCTTTTATAAAACCTTCTTCTATGGCTTGTTTCATAGAGTACAAATGAAAGGCTGAATATTTGGTTTTACCATCTTGTTCAAAGGCTTCTCCAAATAATTCTAAGGTTTTGTTTTTGGGTGTAGCTGTAAAAGCAAAGTAACTGGCATTAGGTAATAGTTTACGAGCTTTTACCATTGCTCTAATAAAATCTTCTCCTGTTACTTCATCATTTTCTGTTTCGTCATAGCCTTCTAAATCACCTTGAAGTTGTTCTTCTCCTGTTACTTTAGCCAATGTTTCGTTTAGTTTACGAGCCATTTGACCACTTAAACTACTATGTGCTTCATCTATAATGATTCCAAAGTTATTCCCTGGTAAATCACCAATATCTTCAACAATATGTGGGAATTTTTGAATGGTAGTAATGATAATTTTTTTACCTTCTTCTAAAGCAGTTTTTAATTGCTTACTACCTTCAGTAATTCCTTCTACAACACCTTTTACTTGTTGGTATTGTTTTATGTTTTCTCGTATTTGTTTGTCTAATACTCTACGGTCTGTAACAACAACAACGGTATCAAAAATAGTTTTAGAGCCTGATTTATCATGTAAACCCACTAACTGATGTGCTAACCAAGAAATAGAATTACTTTTACCAGAACCTGCTGAATGCTGGATTAAATATTTCTGTCCTACTCCTTTTTCTTGTGCATCTTTTAGGAGCTTAGAAACGGCAGTTAATTGATGAAAACGAGGAAAGATTAGTTTTTTACTTTTCTTAATTTTCTTCTTGCCCTTAGCGTCTTTGTATTCTTTTTCCTCTGTTATTAACTTGGCATAATTCTGAAGAATATTGGTAAGTGTATCTTTTGTTAAGATTTCTTTCCAAAGATAATCAGTTTTTATACCTCCATTAGGTTCATTACCAGCTCCGTTTTTGTTTCCTTTATTGAAAGGTAAAAAATACGAGCTGTCACCTTTTAGCTCTGTACACATCCAAACTTCTTCCGTATCTACAGCAAAATTAACTACCATTCTACCTAAACGAAATAATTCTTCATTAGGGTCACGGTCTTTTTTGTATTGCTTTATGGCGTGTTTTACATTTTGTTTAGTGAGTTCGTTTTTTAACTCAAAACTGATGACTGGCAAACCATTGATAAAACTAACTACATCTAAAGAGTTTTTGTTTTTGGTAGCATAATATACCTGACGCATTACAGAAAACAAGTTACTTTGATACAACTCATTTGCTCTTTGGTTGTATGCTGAAACAGGTTTGTCATAAAACAAACGAATTTTAGTGTCAGTAAAACCATCAGTAACCCCTTTTCGCAAGACCTCAATAATACCTTTTAGTTTTATTTGGTCGTTAATGCGTTTTAGTATTTTTTGCTGATACAGGTCTTTGTGGTAGCGTTTTAATTTTTCTACTGCTTTGGGTTGGGTAGCTTCTAAAAATTGAAACAAGAGTTCACTATCTACACAGTTTATATTATCGTAATCTTGTGATGTACGCAATACATAACCGTTGGTATTTACCAAATGGTCTACAATGTGCTTTTCAAAGCCGTTTTCTTTGGTGTTAGTGGTTTTACTCATAGAATTTTATCCATTTACTAGTTTTTCAAAAAAAGCAACAATATGTTTACAAGCATCATCTTCCAATATTTTCTCTTTAGACAAATAATCGCTTTGTCGAATAATATCAAAATTACTTGCCCCTGATTTTTGCAATTGACCTGCTATTCCAATAGTAGATTTTGATGTGTCAAAATTCTGTTTTTTTCTATCTTCTTTAATAGGATTATTTTTGATATAAGCTTCTGCATTATCAAATATAGATTCATTATCCTTTCTCATTAAAGGTAATAGGATATCCTCTAATTTACCCTTATTAGTACTACTATCACTAAAAATATAAGCTCCAATAGATATTCCATTAATAGCTATTATTTCTCCGTTTTTATTAATAGTATCAAAAGAAAGACCCTTAAAGATTTCTTCAAGTTCATTGTTAAGATCCTTAAGTCTTGAATCTACGCCTTGTTGATCTGCATCAAAAAAATAAACAATAGAAAATGCTGGGGTTTTATCTTCTCCAATTTGACCTTTTTGGGGTGTTAAATCTTTTATATTAGCAATTAGTTTCTTTCGCTTATCCTTTCTAGTATCTCCACCCAAAGCATAAAACAACATACAACTATTTTGTTTTTTCAATGTCGCAGTTGGCAAAAGAGCTTGCTTTATTTCTTGAAGATTAAGTTCTTCTACATTACTCTTCTCCACTTCTTGTTTCAATAAATTATTGATAGGATAAGGAAATTCACCTATTTTACAACGATCATTAGCCTTAAAATTATTGGCTCTTAATACACTTCTAAGAAAAGCTACATCATGTGGACCTTCACACATTACAATTACTACTTTATTCATAGCTTATCTTATATCAATGTTTATGGAATCCACTAATCTGGCTAGTTTGTTACCTTCCAGATAACGACAAATTACTTTATTTTCTTCTTCTGTAAGTGCATAAGCCATTAATTCATCATCAGGGTATTCATTTTTAACAAAAGCGTCAATACATTCTTTGCTATGTGTAGATAAAAACACCTGAACATTAAACTCTTTGGCGATTCTTTGAATAAATTCAGTAACTTTTATAAGCAAACTCTTATGAATGGCACTGTCTAGTTCATCAATACACAATATCCCATCTTTACAGTAGCCTAGTAATAAAGCAATCTCAAAAACACGTTGCAATCCTTCTCCATACTTTGTTAAATCAATAGCTTTGTTTAAAGTACTGGAAGTTACTTTAAATCTATTTTCGCCTTCTTCATTTACAAGGTCAATTTTTTCAATTGATGTATCTAAATGCTCCTGTATAAATGAAATTACCTGTTCATAATATTTATTTTCAATAGCAAGACGATGTGCGGTATGCAATAAGGTTTCATTATACCTATAAGGACTCGTAAATGCTGCTTGGCATAGTGTATTTGATTTATTATAATGTAACTCAGCTTTTTTATTTGCGAATAAATGAATATAACTACTTAATATATCTTCACCTATTTTAGCTTCTGATGTAATTGTATTTAAGTATGCTGATTTTTCTATATCCTCTTGGGTTTCTTCTTTAGTATAAGAAAGCTCAACTGGAGTGTCATTAAACTTTCCTTTTAGTTCGATACTACCCATAAAATTCTTTTCCAACCATTTAGAATGGAACTGAGATAAAAATTTACCTCTGTAACGTTCTAAATCTAAAAAAGAGTGAATATTATTTAACTGAGAGGCTAAATAAAATGCTTCCAAAAAAGAAGTTTTACCCATATTATTTCCACCTGCAAATATATTTACTCTACCAATATTAGAAACTTCAAGGGCTTGTAGTTTTCGGTATTTTGTAATTGTAAATTCAGAAAAATGTGTTGCCACTTTTTGAAAATATCGGGAAGCTTTCTTTTCGTTAATGAAAATTTGAGCTTTACTTTCTGGGATTAGATTTGATAAATTTAATGTAATTGTATTTAACTCTTCAAATGATTGTCCATCTATTAATTCATTAAAACTATACACTACCTGAGTAGCACTTTTCATTGTATTTAAAGCTTCTCTAAGTTTAGCTTCTCCAACAGCAGTGCTTACTGAATACCCCTCAGCAATACTTCGGCTTTTTTCCATTCTAGTAATCGCTGCATCGTCTGTAATAAAATCAGCTACTTCTTTTACTTGCCTGTATTGGGTAATGATCGGCTCTCGAATAATTTTCTGTCCATCTTCTCTATCCCAATCTATTTCTTCAGTTGTAGAAATCCAAGTATAAAACCGTTCAATATTTTCATGGTTTTCCACTTTGTAATCCATATCATTCCAACCTATCCATGATTTCATTTTAGGACTACGAATTACAGATTCAAAAATGGAATACATAGAAGATTTAAACTGATCGCCGTAATCACTTCTTTTGTAGTGTTGAATAAGAGATAGTGTTCTTCTACTTTTACGTAAAGCAGTAGTAGAAATCCCTAATGACTTACAGATTTCAGATTCTGTTTTATGATATTTACAAACTAAATCTTCTATTAATTGAGCTTCATTAACAGGACTCCATCTTTTTTTACCTCCTATGTGCTGAAGTCCCATTGTAATTAAATGTTGGCTAGGATCTTCTCCTTCTATAACAACAATAGGAACACTTTTAAAGTTACTTTCCTTTAAGTTACCAACATCATTTCCTTTTTTATACTCTTCATATAAATATTTTAGTGTCGCTACTCTTCGATTCCCCTCTAGAACAATGTATTTATCTCCGACTTCTTTAACTTGAATTTGATCAATATCCAAGAATCCGTTTGTTGTAAAACTGCTAATCAAATCTGTAACATTAGCATTCTTAGTATCAAGAATAAAATTTAAAGTTCGTTTTTGAATCCTTGGGTCAGTAAGCTTTTCATCGGAAACATAAACATACTCTGGTTTATCAATAAACCTATAATTATTAGGATCTAATAACAGACGGTCTAAATGTTTTGTTGTCTTAATAGTCTTCATAATTTAATCTATTTTATTAGATTTTTTTGTCTCTGGAATTTTAAAATCTCTTACATCTATTTTACCTGTTACTGCCTCTGCAATTAATGCGGTTTTGTATTCTTCTACTAAGGCTATTTCTTTTTCTATGGTCGATATGGTTTTTGAAATCAATTCAATCTCTTTTTCAATGAATCTTACTATTGAAGATTGTTCAGCCTTATTAGGTTTACTGATTTTCAAAGTTCCTATAAAATTCCAACTTGCTCTTGGCATTTTCGCACCATAAGTTGAATTATCGATAATACTTATAAAATCTCCAGCAAGCATTCTATATTTTAAATATTCCGAGTTCCAATCATTTTGATTAGGAGTGAGCACTAATAATTCATTTACACAACTTCCTTCAAAATTGGGTGAAACTACTTTAGCTAAATATGGACGAAGTTTGCCAAACAGTACATCTCCTTTTTTGAAAATTGTACCAACACCATCAAAAGAATCTTTACTTAATGGAAGTTGAGGCTAAAAATGCATAAATCACGTATCTGA